>CAZLEC010000477.1:0-4019 GCA_964558245.1 uncultured Burkholderiales bacterium
ACAAGGACTTCCTCGTCGCCTGGTTCTTCGTCGCCGACGCGGTGAACTGCGTCGTCGACACGCACCACACGGCAGTGGTCGGTGGCACCCAAACGACCCAGCGGGTGGCGAACGCCAAGGCGCCGTGGCTGACCCCGCTGCCCGGCGACGGGCAGACGAACCGGGTCATCCAGGCCCTCAAGGCCAACGGCTCGCTGTCGGGCAAGGTCGGCGTCTTCGTCGGTCAGGCCGAGGACACCGCCACCTTGAACAGCGATCTCGTGCCCGCGCTCAAGGCGGTCGGCGTCACGCCGGTCCAGACCGCGGTCATGGATGCGCCGGTGAGCGACACCGCGGCGATCCAGACCAAGGTCAATCTCATCGCCCAGAAGTTCCAGTCATCCGGTGTCGACACGGTGCTGCTCGGCGGCCTGGCCGCACAGAACTGGCCCGCGTACATGGCGAGCAACCCGTACCACCCGAAGCTGCTGTTCATCGACATCGTCGGCGCCCAGGCGTTCACGACGAACAAGGCGACCACCGACACGTCGTTGCTCGCGGGGTCGATCGCGGGTGGCCCGTACGGCCCGAATCAGGCGATCTTCGAGGAATCCCAGATGCAGGCCTGCATCAAGACGCTGGCCGCGGCGGGCGTCAAGACGCCGGCGCCCGACACGGTCGGGACCGACCCGTCGAACCAGCCGTTCCAGGCCGCGTTCAACGTCTGCCCGGTCTTCGACGTCTTGAAGGCCTGGCTCCAGGCCGCGGGCAAGAACCTGAACTACGGCACGCTGCAAAGCGCGATCAACGGCCTGAAGGTCCAGGTGTCGGGGGATCCGGCCGCGCGCGTCTTCAGCCCCACATCGCTCGACGGCAGCCCCAAGGCGTACCTCTTCGACTGGGATCCGGCGACCAAGCAATACGTCGCGGGCAAGAGTTAGGAGTCACAAACCTGCTCGGCGCCGGCGCGGCTCCGTTGATAATGGCGTAGAAATGGCGCAGTCTCTGCGCGCAGTTCCCGAACCGGCGTCCGAGTAGTGGTCGCGTTTCGAGGGGGAGAGAACGTGGCGAGCGCCGAGTCTGATCACGGCGGGCCGGCGACAGCCGGCCTCGTGCAGGCAGTGCTCGACGCCGAGGCCGAGCGCCGGGCCGAGCGCGCCATGGCCGCGCAAGAGGTTGTCTTCGCCGACGACGTGCTCCCCGGGGTCGGCGAACCGGCGATCACGCTGCGCGAGGGTGTCCTGCGCGGTGGCGTGTTCACCGTCGTGCTGCTCGCGTTGCTCCAGGGGTTCGGCGAGCTCGAGAACGCGACCCTGTCGGTGCTCGCGCCGAACATTCGCGACACGTTCCACGTCAGTGACGGCGTCATCGTCTTCATCACCGCCGCGTCGGGTGCCTTCCTCGCCCTCGGCGCGCTGCCGATGGGCTGGCTCGCCGACCGCTTCCGCCGCGCGCCGATCATCGGCTGGGCCACGGCGGCGTTCTCGGCGGCCGTGTTCGCGTGCGGCTTCGCGGCGAATGCCTTCGTCCTCTTCGTCGCGCGGCTCGGCGCCGGCGTCGCGAAATCGAACACGTATCCGGTGCAGGGCTCGGTCGTCGCGGATGCGTATCCGATCGCGGTTCGCGGGCGCGTGAACACGACCGTCGCCGGCGCCGCCCGCCTGGCCGCGGTGCTGAGTCCCGCGATCGTGGGCGGGATCGCCGCGCTCGCCGGTGGGCGCGATGGCTGGCGTTGGGCGTACCTCGCGCTGGCGTTGCCCACGATCGCACTGGCGATCCTCGCCTTCCGCATGCCCGAGCCGCCCCGGGGCCGGCACGAGATGCTCGACGTGCTCGGAGAAGTCGTCGCCGACAACGACTCGATTCCCATCCCGCTCGCGGCCGCGCTGGGACGATGCAACCGGATCCGCACGTTCAAGACGATGCTGCTCGGCCTCGCGGCGCTCGGCTTCGGCGTGGTCACCGGACCGGTCCTGCAGAACCTCTACCTCGATCGCCACTTCCATCTCGGCACGTTCGGACGCGGCGTCGTCATGACCGTCACGGGGATCGGCGCGCTCGTCGCCCTGCCGTTCCTCGCGAAGCGATACGACGCGCGGTACCGACGCGACCCGGCCGCCGCGCTGCGGATGATCGGCGTGCTGATCATGCCGGTCGCGGTGCTCCTCCCGATCCAGTACTTCATGCCCAATGCGACGCTGTTCGCGATCGTCGGAGTTCTGCCGGGCGCATTGCTGCTCAGCGCGGTCGTGATGGTCGTCCCGATCATCCAGTCGGTCGTCCCGTACCGGCTGCGCGGCCTGGGCATCGCGCTCGGCTCGATCTACGTGTTCTTCGTCGGCGCCACCGTCGCCGCGATCCTTGCCGCGTTCTTCACGGACGCGTTCGGGCCGCGGGGAGCCATGCTGGCGGTCGGCATCCCCTCGACGTTCCTCGGCGGGCTGCTGATCGTGCGCGGCTCCTCGAGCATCAAGCGCGACTTGTCGACGGTCGTGTCGGAGCTCCGGAGCGAGCTCGACGAGCAACGTCGCCAGAACGTGGAGCCCGACAAAGTGCCGGCGCTTCAGGTCAGCTCGATTGACTTCGCCTACGGCCACGTGCAGGTCTTGTTCGACGTCGGCTTCGAGGTCCGGCGTGGTGAGGTGCTCGCGCTGCTGGGCACGAACGGCGCGGGCAAGTCGACGATCCTCCGGTTGATCGCCGGGCTCGGCACACCCTCTCGCGGGGTGGTGCGCCTGCACGGCACTCCGATCACCTACGTCGCGCCGGAGCAGCGCGTGAAGCACGGCATCCGCCTCTTGCAGGGCGGCAAGGGCGTGTTCCCGTTCATGACGATCCGCGAGAACCTCGAGATGGGCGCGTACATCTACCGCCGCGATCCGGCTGACCGGAACCGGCGGATCGCGCGCGTGCTCGACATGTTCGGCTTGCTCGCCGACCGCCAGCACGAGATGGCCGTCGCGCTGTCGGGCGGTCAGCAGCAGATGCTCGCGCTGGCGATCACGCTCTTGCACGACCCCGACGTGTTGCTCATCGACGAGCTCTCGCTGGGCTTGGCTCCGATCGTCGTGGAACAACTGCTGGCAGTGGTCGAGCGGTTGAAGCGCGAGGGCCTGACGATCGTGATCGTCGAGCAGTCGCTGAACGTCGCGCTCTCGATCGCGGACCGCGCCGTGTTCCTCGAGAAGGGACGCGTGCGCTTCGAAGGATCCGCCCGGGAGCTCGCAGAACGCGACGATCTGGCGCGGGCCGTCTTCTTGGGCAGCGAGGGCGGCTGAGCCCATGCTCGCGACGTTCGTGACCCGCCAGCTCATCTCCGACGGATTCATCTCCGGTCTGGTGTACGCGATGCTGGCTCTCGGCATCGTGCTCGTCTACCGGGCGACCCGGGTCATCAACTTCGCGGTGGGCGGTATGGGCCTGGTCGGCGCCGGCCTCCTCGTGTTGCTGACCCTCCAGTACGGCGTGCCGTACTGGGTGGCCGTACCCGCCGCGCTCGTTGTCGGCACGATCTACGGCGCGCTGTTGGAGCTCACCATCATCCGCCGGCTCTTCGACGCGCCGCGCGTCATCGTGCTGGTCGCCACGATTGGCATCGCCCAGCTCTCTCAGGCCATCCTCATCGGCTACCCGAACATCGACGCGGCGGTCGCGCGGTTCCCGCTGGCGATCGGGTCGGCGCACGAGATCGCGGCGATCCGGATCACCGGCGCGCAACTCTCGATCCTGATCGTCGTGCCGCTCGTGGCAGTGCTCCTCTCGTGGTTCCTCACGCGCACCACGTTCGGAAAGACGGTGAAAGCCTCGGCCGAGAACCGTGACCTCGCGCGCCTCAACGGCATCAGCCCGACGCGGGTGTCGATGTTCGTGTGGGCCGTTGCCGGCGCGCTGGCCACGCTGTCGATCGCGCTCATTGCCGGCCAAACGGGGTCCGCGACCGACCTCGTGACCCTCGGGCCGAGCACGCTCGTGCGTGCGCTCGCCGCCGCGGTCATCGGCGGCATGGTGTCGTTCCGCCGGGCGTTCCTCGCCGGCATCGC
>CAZLEC010000478.1:0-4005 GCA_964558245.1 uncultured Burkholderiales bacterium
GCACGAGGAGGTTCGCGTCCTTCACGTCGCCGTGCACCCACACCGGCGGGCCGTCCCACGGCGGCGCCGCGATCGCCGCTTCCCACACCGCGGTCATGGCCCCGGCGTCGAACTCGTGTCGCATCTCGTGGATCGCGCCGCGGATCTCGTCGTCCTTGGTCACGAGTCGCACGCCGCGTTGCGACACCGGGGCGCCCGCGGGGTCGAGCGCGCGAAGCGCGACGATGAAATCGGCAAGGTCCATCGCGGCCTGGCGCAGATCTGTGATGCAACCCGGCCGTGCGATCTCGCCCTCGATCCACCGGTACACCGCCCAGCGCCAGGGGTAGCCCTCGGCCGGCTCCCCCATCGCCAGCGGTTCGGGCACCGCGAGCGGCAGGTTGGGCGCCAGCTTCGGCAGCCACGCGCACTCCTTCTCGACCTGCCCGACCGCCCAGTGGATGAGCGGCACTCGGACGACCAGATCGGCGCCGAGCCGGTACATCGCGTTGTCAGTGCCGCTCGACGCGACGCGCTCGATCGACAGGTCCGCCCATTGGGGGAACTGCGCGGCGAGCAGCCGGCGCACGAGCGCCGCGTCGCTGTCGACCTGATCGGTGTGCATCCTGGCGAACGACACGGAGCGGCATCTGATCACCGGGCCCCGAAGCCGTCGACCGATTTTCGTCGCCGTTCGGCGAGCACGACGAGCACTCGGTCGCACTACCGCCGATCGCGACCACGACCTTCACGACTCCGCCACCACCCGAATTATCGCGAGCGCCGAAGGCGGGTGACGGGCAATGATCTGACCGTGGACGACGAGGACGTGCTCGAGGAACAACGGCGGTACTACCGGGCTCGCGCTCCCGAGTACGACGACTGGTGGCAACGCCTCGGTCGCTACGACCGCGGCGACGCCGACGCCCTCGCCGAGTGGGACCGTCAGGTCGCGCGAGTCGACGCGGCACTGACCGCGTTCGATCCGCGCGGCGACGTGCTGGAGCTCGCCGGCGGCACCGGCTGGTGGACCCAACGCCTGGCCCGGGTGGCGCAGCACCTCACCGTTGTCGACGCCGCGCCCGAGACGATCGCGCTGAACCGCGACCGTGTCCGTCGCCCGGACGTCGACTACGTAGTCGCGGATCTCTTCGACTGGTCACCCGAGCGCGACTTCGACGTCGTGTTCTTCTCGTTCTGGCTGTCTCATGTTCCCCGGTCGCGTTTCGTGGAGTTCTGGTCGCTGGTGCGCGCCTGCCTCCGGCCCGGCGGCCGTGCGTTCCTGATCGACAGCCGGGCCGATCCGGCACAGCCGCACGTCAAGGATCCCTTCGTGGTCGAGTATCTCCCGGATCTGCACGTTCGCCGGTTGGACGACGGCTCGCAGTTCCGCGTCGTCAAGGTGATGTACGAACCCGACGAGCTCGCAACCCTCATCGACCGCGAAGGCTGGCACTCGCACATCGAGGCCACCCGCTGGTTCGTCTTCGGATCCACGCAACCCGAATGAAGATCAAAAGTCGTATCGCCCTTCGAATCACAGGCGACATCCGTTTTCACGGCCCGGGCCGTCCCGTGCTCATCCTGACCATCGACGGCGCGCATGGACCGTCGCCAATCGACGCGATCGACGCGCCGCCCCTAGCCTTCGCGCGTGTCGCTGACCGAAAGACACGTAGTCGTGCTCGTCACGGGGATCTCGGCGGCCGGGAAGACGACCGTGAGCGACCGGCTCGCGAGGAGATTCGACCAAGCGGTTCACGTGAAGGGCGATGTCTTCCGTCGTATGGTCGTGACGGGTCGGGTCGAGATGAGCGCCGACCCGAGTGCCGAAGCATTGCGACAACTCCGGCTGCGCTATGCGCTCGGCGCGGCGACCGCCGACGCCTACTTCGAGGAGGGATTCTCCGTTGTCGTGCAAGATGTCGTCCTCGGTCCGATGGTCCACGACTACGTGGCGATGATCGAGAGTCGCCCGCTCTGTGTCGTCACGCTTGCGCCGCGTGCCGATGTCGTCGCCGCTCGCGAGGCATCCCGCGTGAAGACGGCTTACCGGCCCGGCTTCGACTCGGTCGCCGCACTTGACGAATCGCTCCGCCGCGGCGTACTGCGGATCGGCCTCTGGCTGGATACGTCCGAACAAACGCCCGACCAGACAGTCGACGAGGTCGTCGCTCGAGCGTGGGAAGAAGCGCGCGTTACATAGCTCCGTTTCGCCGGGCGTAGCATCCGTACGTGAACGTGCCTCGCGAGCACCGGCTCTGGGAGGACAAGTTCGTTGCCGCCCACCCTCTCCGAGCCTTCTTCGCCGTTCTGGTGATCCTGTACCTGGTCTTGGTCGGCTTTTGGGCTCCGGGCCACGATTGGTTCGGTTTTCTGGCCGTCGGCCTCGGCCTCCCGCTCTACCTGTTCAGCCGCGCTTCACGGCGTGGTCATCCCGCATCCGGCTCGAGCGGAACCGATTTCAGTTGATTCCGCTCTCGTAGCCAGAGAGCGTTCCAACACACTCCGGTGCTCCTCAACGTCTCCCGAGATGCGACCGCGCAGGCATCATTCGTCGATAGTCGACGATGCCGGCGCCTACCGAACGACGTACTCCAGACCGCCGACCGGGTGCGGCTGCATCGGTTCGATCTGCGCAGAGGCGTAGATGAGAACGCTGGTGCCGGTCCAGATCGGCACGGCCGGAAAGTTCGATGTGAAGGGCGCACCCGTCAGGCGTCGAGATGTTCCGCGCGAGGGGTCGAATGCCGTCGCCGTGTCGCCAGGGCCGTCGCCGGCGCCTCTGTCGGACCACAGCGCGCCGCCGGTCCAGACCTGTAACCCGTTCGCGACCAACGCGCCAGCCGGCACGGCTGTGGCCTTACCCGTCTCCGGGTCGTAGCTCGCAGTCATCAATGGCTCGGGCGGCCCTTGCGAGAGGGGCGCCCGCGCTGCAGACCCGATGAAGAGCACGCGGCTGCCCGTCCAGAATGCTTCGCCTGGTCCGGAAATCGCTGCGGCCGTCGGGCCAAGAGCCGTCCAGCGATTGGTCGACTCGTCGTAGCGAAACAGATCCGATCCCGCACTTGCTTCGGTCGAGTTCGGTGCGATCTGTTTCTGTGCGCCCCATCCTGACCACGCCAGGATCCGGCCCGGTCCGGCCGATACGGCGAGCTCCCAGCCGCCGCGTCGCACCTTCCAACCGGGACGGTGCAACGGCAGAACAGGTGAGGGAAGTCGCTGCCACTTGTTGGTCGAGGGATCGTACGAAGCGGCATCGAGCCCTGAGAAGAGGAGCACCCGGTCGCCCGTCCAAAAGCCGATCGGGAACGTCGTAGGGGGAAGCGGCGCGGGCGCGATTGTCCGCCACGAGTTCGTGTCGGGCCGGTACGCCGCCGTCGCGACGGAGCCAGATGTGACTCTGCCGGCCGGTGCCGGCACGACACCGCCCCAGAACACCACCTCCGATCCGGTCCATACCGCGGCCGCGCCCCCGCGCCGCGTGAGTGGCGAGGGAGGCAGCTTCCGCCATTCACGGGTAGTCGGGTTATACGCCGCGCCGTCGTTGTGCGGTTGACCGGAAGGCGAATCGTTGCCGCCCCAGACGATGAGCTCCTTGCCAGTCCAGGCCACCGACGCGAACAGACGATTCGAGAGCGGCGCGGCCGGGATCGTCGACCAATGGCCGGCGGCGAGCCGGGTCGCCGTCGCGCTCGCGACGGTGGCGGTAACGAGTGTCGTCGCGCCGACGGTGTTCGTCGCCGCTGCGTGCTTACCGGCCCCGCTCGAACAGGCGCTCGCGCACAACAGACCGACGACGCACGCCCCGATCGCAAACGCCCGACTCGTTACCACGTTGGTTTGACGCTGAAACCGCACGATCGGTTCCTCGACCTCACCGTCCGTTGTCTCCAAGGCAGCCAAGAGACAGCGCCGATCGCACCCGGGTGCGCGCTCTCCTGAGGGC
The DNA here is from genome assembly GCA_964558245.1 of uncultured Burkholderiales bacterium. Taxonomy (GTDB): domain Bacteria; phylum Actinomycetota; class Acidimicrobiia; order IMCC26256; family PALSA-610; genus JBBQER01. Next base: position 3,929 of record CAZLEC010000478.1, read on the forward strand.
GCGGTTTCATTCGCGTTTTCGGGGGTGTTCGAGGTGGTGTGTTCGGTGGTGGGCCCAGCACAGGAGTGTGAGGTTGT
>CAZLEC010000479.1:0-4001 GCA_964558245.1 uncultured Burkholderiales bacterium
GCGCCAAGGACGTGATCAAGTCGGGTGGCGAGTGGATCTCCTCGGTCGAGCTGGAGAACCATCTCATGGCCCACCCCGACGTCGTCGAGGCCAGCGTGATCGGTGTTCCCGATCCGCGCTGGCAGGAGCGGCCCATGGCCTGCGTGGTCCGCAAGCAGAACTCGAGCGTCGACGCGGCGGCGCTCGCCGAGTTCCTCGGGACGCACGTCGCGAAATGGCAGGTACCCGAGCGGTGGACCTTCATCGACGAGGTGCCGAAGACGAGCGTCGGAAAGTTCGACAAGAAAGTGCTCCGCGCCCGGCACGAGAAGGGTGAGCTCGCCGTCGAGTCGCTCGGCTGATGGGCTCCGAGCAGGATCGGATCGCGGGCATCCGGCGCGACGCCAAGCCGTCGGGCGTAGCGGCGGCGCCGGCCGCCACTGTTGTGCTCGTACGCGACACCGCCGCCGGGCTCGAGGTGCTGCTGGCCCGCCGGTCGTCGAAGCTCGCGTTCCACGGCGGCGCGTGGGTGTTCCCGGGCGGTCGCATCGATCCCGACGACTACGCCAGCGTTCCCGACGACGTCTTCGGCGCCGCGCAACGGGCTGCGGCACGGGAGGCGAAGGAGGAAGCCGGCCTCGACGTCGATGCCGGCTCGCTCGTGCACCTGTCGAACTGGACGACGCCCGACATCTCGCCCAAGCGTTTCGCGACGTGGTTCTTCGTCGGAGAAGTCGCGGGCGGTGAGGCCGTGGCCGATGGCACCGAGACCGAGAGCCTGCACTGGTTCCGACCCGACGACGCGTTCGCCGCACGCGATGCGGGCGAGATCGAGCTCGCGCCACCGCAGTGGGTCACGTTGCTCTGGTTGCGTGACCACGGAACGGTTGGCGCCGCGATGCAGGCGGCGCGGGATGCCGAGGCGATCGACTACTCGCCGCGCTTTCATTTCATCGAAGGCGACGGAGCGGTGTGCGTCTACCGCGAAGATGTCGCGTACGACGATCTCGCCCGCATCGACGACACCGGACCGCGCCACCGCCTCTTCCTACGCGAGTCCGCGTGGAGCTACGAACGCGACTAAACGAAACGAACCGGCGTGAGTGAGCGGTCTGTGCGACCGCCTATGAATGCCTCACCCACGCCGGTTCGACGTTGGGCGGGACTACTTGTTGGGTTGGGGCGTGAGGCGCAGGTAGGGCTTGAGCGTCTTCCAGCCCTTCGGGAACTTGGCTTTGGCGTCTTCGTCGGAGACGGCGGGAACGATGATCACGTCCTCGCCTTCCTTCCAGTTCACCGGGGTCGCGACGCTGTAGTTCGCGGTGAGCTGGAGCGAGTCGATGACGCGCAGGATCTCGTCGAAGTTGCGGCCGGTCGACGCGGGGTAGGTGATGATGAGCTTCACCTTCTTGTCCGCGCCGATGATGAACACCGAGCGAACGGTCAACGTGTCGTTCGCGTTCGGGTGGATCATGTCGTAGAGGTCGGAGACCTTGCGGTCGGAGTCGGCGATCACCGGGAAGTTGAGCTTGGCGCCCTGCGTCTCCTCGATGTCGGCGGCCCAACCCTTGTGGTTGTCGAGCGCGTCGACCGACAGCCCGATCACCTTCACGTTGCGCTTGTCGAACTCCGGCTTCAGCTTGGCGACCGCGCCCAGCTCCGTGGTGCACACGGGCGTGAAGTCCTTCGGGTGCGAGAACAGCACTCCCCAGCTGTCGCCGAGGTAGTCGTAGAAGTTGATCGTTCCTTCGGTCGTCTCTGCGGTGAAATCGGGGGCCTCGTCGCCCAGTCGGAGCGCCATATCAGCTACCTCTCGTGTCTCGGTCGTCGTTCGCGGGTGCAGGCTAGGTCCGCTCGGCGTCGAATGTCGAGCGGACCAGTCGGGATTTAGTAACCCCGGGCGCGTCGCTAGTGTTCCCGGTCCGCAGATATGAGCGATCCCGACCCGACCCGCCGCAGTGCTCTCGCCGGGCGGGTCCGGAGGATGACCGTCGACATTCGCCCGCTCCGGGCGTCTCGCGACTTCCGCCTGCTGTGGACGGGCGAGGCGATCTCCCAAGTCGGCAGTCAGATCACACTGGTCGCGCTGTTCGTGCAGGTCTACGCGCTCACGCGATCGTCGTTCGCGGTCGGTGCCGTCGGCATCGTGCAGCTCGTGCCGATGGTGTTCGTGTCCGTGGGTTTCGGGCCGCAGATCGACCGCTTCGACCGGCGCCGGATCCTGCTCGGCGCCCAACTCGGGCTGATGGTCTCGTCGGTGTTGCTGCTCGTGGGCGCGCACCTTCATCATCCGCCGCTCACGTTGATCTACGGCGCCGCCGCGCTGAATGCCGCGTTCGTGTCGATCTCGATGCCGACCCGCGCCGCGATGACGCCCAACTTCGTGACGCCCGATCAACTCGCGCCGGCGGCCGCGCTCAATCAGGTGATGTGGAACGGGGCCGGAGTGATCGGGCCCGCGCTCGGAGCGGTGATCGTCGGGTCGCATCTCGGTCTGCGGTGGGCGTACGGGATCGACGTCGCGTCGTACGTGGTGGCGATCGCGTTCGCCTTGATGTTGCGTCCGCAACTGCCGAATCGCGATCCCGACAAGGAGTGGGTGGGTGGCTGGTCGGCGGTAAGTGCCGGGTTCAGGTTCCTGAAGGGTCGGAGCGTGCTGCAATCGACCTTCACGATCGACGTGGTTGCCATGGTGTTCGGGATGCCGAGAGTGCTCTTCCCCGCGCTCGCGGCCACACAGTTCCACCGGGGCCCGCAGGCGGTGGGATGGATGTTCAGCTCCGTCGGATTCGGCGCGCTGGTCGGGGCGCTCACGTCGGGTTGGGTCGGTCGGGTACGCCGCCAAGGCTTGGCGATCATCGTCTCGGTCACGGCTTGGGGCATGGCGATCGCTGCATTTGGCCTGGTAGGCGACCGACTGTGGCTCGGCCTCGGATTCCTGGCCCTCGCCGGCGGCGCCGATGTGATCAGCGCGGTGTTCCGTTCGACGATCCAGCAGACGACGATCCCGGACGAGTTGCGCGGCCGGCTTTCGGCGTTCAACATCTTCGTCGTCGCGGGCGGACCGCGAGTCGGCGACTTCGAGGGCGGCGCCGTCGCGTCGATCTTCTCGCCCGAGGTTTCGGTCGTGTCGGGCGGATTGCTGTGTCTGGTAGGCGTCGGCGTGATCGCAGCCACGGTGCCGCGCTTCGCGCGCTGGCGAGTCGGCGATCCGCCGTGATTGACCGCACCGGCACCGCGCGATTGACTGCACCTCGTGGCGGGGTATTCGGGAACTCCCCTTACTCAGAAGCTCGGGATCCGACCTGGTGCGCGGGTCGCGTTGGTTCGCGCGCCCGAAGGCTTCGAGCGCGCGCTCGAGCCGATGCCCGACGGCGCGCGGCTGCGTCACCAGGCGCGCGGCCAACACGACGTCGTGCTCTTCTTCGCGACCCGGCTCGCGGAGTTGGAACGTCGCTTCGACACGCTCGCGCGCGCGACCGGGAGCGCGGGGGGACTTTGGATCGCGTGGCCGAAACGAACCGCGGGAGTCGCGACGGATCTTCGTGAGAGCACGGTGCGCGAGGTCGGACTCGCGCACGGTCTCGTCGACAACAAGGTGTGCGCCGTCGACGACACGTGGTCGGGCTTGCGCTTCGTGTACCGCGTCTCCGATCGGCCGAAGGTGAAGCGCAACGGCTACGCGAAGTAGCCGGCGTAACTAGCCGGTTGCGTACTTCTCGCGCGGGAGTGGCATCGAGGCCGCGTACTCGCCGCCGTCGAAGTGCACGGCCGCGTCGGGAGAGAGCTTGCGCATCAACTCGAGCGCGGCGCGGTTGTCCGGTTGCATCACCGCTTCGAACGACTCGATCCCGTGGCCGATGGCTCGCACGGCCAGGCGCTTGGTGAGCCTCCGGCCCACGCCCCGCCGCTGCCAGGCGTCTTCGACGGTCACCGCGATCTCGGCGGTGTTCCCGTCGGCGCGCCCGTCGTAGCGGGCCACGGCCACGATCTCGTCCCCGTCGAGGGCCACCAGCGCATCC
>CAZLEC010000480.1:0-3989 GCA_964558245.1 uncultured Burkholderiales bacterium
GCGCGGAGTCGACGGCCTGCGCATCGGGATCGTGGAGGAGCTGACCGACACCGAGGGCATCCAGCCCGACGTGAAGGCCGCGGTCGAGGCGGCCGCGAGCGCGCTCGCCGATGCCGGCGCCAAGACGGAGCGGGTGTCGGTGGCGTCGACGATGTACGGGCTCTCCGCCTATTACCTCATCGCGCCGGCCGAGGCGTCGTCGAACCTCGCGCGCTACGACGGCGTGCGCTACGGCTTGCGCGTCGACGGCGCCGATGTTGCCGAGATGAACGCGCGCACCCGCGATGCCGGTTTCGGTCGCGAGGTCAAGCGCCGCATCATGCTCGGCACCTACGCGCTCTCCGCCGGCTACTACGACGCGTACTACGGCCAGGCCCAACGGGTGCGCACGTTGATCATCCGCGACTTCGAGCGCGCCTACGAGCAGTTCGACGTACTGCTGTCGCCCACGTCGCCAACGGTCGCGTTCGAGTTGGGTGCCAAGACCGCCGATCCGCTCACGATGTACCTCAACGACATCTGCACGATCCCGTCGAACCTGGCGGGTCACGCGGCGATGTCGGTCCCGTTCGGCGAAGCCCTGCCCGCCGGCGCGCCGAGCGGGACCCCCGCGTTGCCGATCGGAGTACAGGTGCTGGCGCCGGCACGCGGTGAGCAAGTGATGTTCCGTGTCGCGCGCGCGATCGAGATGGCGTCGCCCGGAGGTTCGCGCACATGACCGCGACGACCGCGCGCGCCTGGGAGACGGTGATCGGGCTCGAGGTCCATTGTGAGCTCGCGACCTCCAGCAAGCTCTTCTGCGGATGCGCCAACCAGTTCGGCGACGAGCCGAACACGCACGTGTGCCCCGTTTGCCTCGGGCTCCCCGGATCGCTGCCGGTGCTCAACGAACGGGCGGTCGAGTACGCGTTGCGCGTGGCCGAGGCGTTGCACCTGCGGGTGCCGGAGCGGTCGATCTTCTCCCGCAAGAACTACTTCTATCCCGACATGCCGAAGGACTACCAGACCTCGCAGTACGACGAGCCGATCACGATCGACGGCTGGCTCGAGGTCGACGGCATGCGCCTGGGCATCACGCGCGCGCACCTCGAGGAAGACACCGGCAAGTCGCTGCACGTCGGGGGCGGCGGTCGCATCCACGACGCCGACCACTCGCTCGTCGACTACAACCGCGCCGGCGTGCCGTTGCTCGAGATCGTGAGCGAGCCCGACATCCGCTCGGCCGAGCAGGCCAAGCGTTACGTCGAGGAGCTCCGCGCGACGCTCCTCGCGGTCGGCGTGTCCGATGTGAAGATGGAAGAGGGCTCGCTGCGGATCTACGCCAACGTGTCGGTCCGGCCGGCCGGCACCACCGAGTTCGGCACCCGCGCCGAGATCAAGAACCTGAACTCGCTCCGCTCGCTCCTGCGGGCCGTCGACTACGAGACCGCGCGGCAGTCGGCGTTGATCGAAGCCGGCGAGCGGGTCGTGCAGGAGACGCGTCACTGGGACGAAGACGGCGGCCGCACGATCTCCGGGCGTTCGAAAGAGGAAGCGCACGACTACCGCTACTTCCCCGAACCCGATCTCGTGCCCGTCGCGCCCACCGACGAGATGCGCGCGCGGGTTCGGTCGACGATGCCCGAGTTGCCGGCGGCGCGGCGCGCCCGGCTGATCGAGTCGTGGGGCATCAAGGACGAAGACGCCCGTGTGCTCGTCGACGTGCCGGGCCTCGCCGACTACGCCGAGCGGGCGGTAGCCGCGCTGAAGACCGGAACCGCGAGGGACGTCGCCAACTGGGTCCGCCAGGACGTGCTCGCATACCTGAACGATCGTGGGCTCACGGCGGCGGTGCTCGCACCGGAGATGCTGGCCGAGCTGGTCGCGCTGGTCACCGACGGGACCATCTCGCGAGGTCAGGCCAAGGACGTGTTGGCGGAGTCGATGGCCGAGGAGAAGTGGCCGCGAGACATCGTGGGGGAGCGCGGGCTCGCGCAGGTGAGCGACGCCGGCGAGTTGGGCGCCGTGGTCGATGCCGTGCTCGATGCGAACGCGGCCGCCGTCGGCGAGTACCGCACCGCCGAGGACGACAAGGCCCGCCAGAAGAAGCGCGGGTTCCTGATGGGCCAGGTGATGCGCGAGCTCAAGGGCAAGGGCAACGCCCAAGTGGTCAACGAGCTCCTCGACGCCCGCCTGTCATAACCCGCTGTCGCACCTCGCCGTTACCGTTCTCCGCACCTCTTCCCGCGCCGCTTCCCCGAACTTCCCCGTTCTCATTGCGATTGACGTCGATTTTCGGAGGCGTTGGCAATATGAACGTGATGGAAGCCGCGATCGCGAGCATTGCGGAGCAGCAATTCGGAGTGTTCTCCCGCGAGCAGGCGGCCGCCGAGGGCATGTCCGAGGAGTCGATGTCGAGGCGGGTCATGTGCGACGCGTGGGAACGGGTCTTTCCGTCCGTATATCGACTGGCGGGCACGCCGGGAACCGGGCGCCAGCGGGCGATGGCCGCGGTCCTCTGGGCCGGCGACGACGCGGCGGTCTCGCACACGACGGCTGCTCGGTTGCTTCGGTTCGACGGGGTTCGAAGGAGCGAATTGCACTTGACGGTGCCGCCTCAGTCGGGGTTTCGCAGGCGCGACTTGATCCTGCACCACTCCTCGTTGGCCGCTCGTGACGTTGTGCTGGTTGACGGGATCCGCTGCACCTCGGCGACTCGGACGATCATCGACTGCGCGGCGTTGCTCGACGACGAATCGCTCGAGTCGGCGTTCGAGCACGCGCGGCGGATGGGACTGACCTCACCCTCGGCGCCGGCGATACGAGCCGAAGAGCTCTGCCGGCGAGGGCGACCGGGTTCGACGCGCGTCGGTCGGTTGCTGTCGGCGCAACGAGTTGGCGAGCGCGCGCTCGAGTTGCCGCTGGAGGTAAAGCTCGCACGACTACTACGAAGAAGCGTCCTGCCGGTGCCCCTGCGCCAGTATCCAGTCGGGCGCTACCGGCTCGACTTCGCGTGGCCGGCGCGGCGCGTCGCGTGCGAGTGCGACGGTTTCGAGCACCACGGCTCCCGGCTGGCGTGGAAGCGTGATCGCGCGCGGCTCGCGGCAGTCGAAAGGGCCGGATGGCGCGTGGTGCAGGTCACCCGGGACGACGTCACCGGCGCGGCCCCGCGGACCCTCGAGCGGCTGACGTTCGCGCTGCGGGACGCGGCGTAGCCCGCGCGGACCAGGAAGGCACTCGGGCTGCGGGCGACGGTGGACGTCTGCTCGTCTCGCCGCGCAAGGCTGCCTAGGCGCGCAGGCCCGCGAGCACCCGCTCCACTCGCGACCGGTCGAGCCGGGCGCTGGTGTCGAACGAGATCCGCTGCACGAGATCGCCGTATCGCTCGCGCACGATCGCGCCGACCGTGTCGGGTGTGCCCTGCACGCTGAACGCGTCGACCATCTCGTCGGTGATCAGGGCGCTCATCGCGGCCCAGTCGCCGGTCTTCGAGAGCCGGTTCAGCTCGGGCTGCAGGCCGCCCCAACCGTGCACGTCGAGGATCACCCGGTAGGCGGGGGTCGAGCCGTAGAACGCGAGGCGCGGGCGCATGGCGTCGCGACCGCGTGCGAGCTCTTCGTCGGTATCGGCGACCACGGCCATGAGCGGGAACGCGACCTCCACGTCGGCAAGTGACCGGCCCGCGCGCGCAGCGCCTCGCTCGACCGCCGGGATCGTGAGCTCGCGCAGTGATCGCTCGGTTCCGAACGGGTGCACGATGAAGCCGTCGGCGACCTCGCCCGCCATCTCGGTCATCCGGGGCCCGACGCCGGCGAGGAAGATGCCCGGCAGGCCGTACGGGCTGGGGCCCGGGTTGAAGAAGGGTGTCATCAGCGTGTGGCGGTAGAACTCGCCGCGGAAGTCGAGGGGCGTGCCTTCGTGCCAGCACGCCCATATCGCGCGTATCGCGAGCACGAGCTCGCGCATGCGCTCGACGGGCTGCGACCACGGCATCGAGAACCGCTTCTCGA
>CAZLEC010000481.1:0-3980 GCA_964558245.1 uncultured Burkholderiales bacterium
TGACCGACGATCCCGACATCCGGTTCGCGACGAGCCTCGTCGACTACATCTTCCGGCGGCTCGCGGTGGAGTACATGGAGCCCGAGCGTCGTGAGGCGATGGGGATCATGACGGTCGGGGAGCGCATGCAGCCGACGCTGCCCGGCGTCGAGGAGTCGACCACGCCGATGGTGCAGTCGCACGACCTGCCGCTCGAAGATCGCGCCCCGTCGGCCGGCCTCGAATCCCGGCCGCCGGCGCCGCCCGTGCAAGCCCGCGAGCGGGAAGTCGTGCTGTGCCACGTCTGCGGCGACATGATGCAGCGCGCCGGCTCGTGTTACGCGTGCCCCAGCTGCGGCAGCACCAGCGGCTGCTCGTAACGTCCGGTCGTATCGGAACTGTCATCGCGCGACCGGACGAAACGGCGTGATGGCAGTTCCGACGGCGCGGTGAACGACCCTCAGTCGACCTTGACGAGTCTCACCCTCATGGATGGTGCGTAGGTCGTTCCGTCGTCTTTGCGCTCGTGCAAGACGGTCTGGACGTGATGGTCGTCGCTGAACTCAACCGTGGAACGCGTCGTGTCGCCGTAGTAGGTCCAGGTGTCGCCCCGAGCGACGAGACGGCAGAGCACGACGTTGCCCTGGCTGTCGAAGAGGTGGGAGGTGTAGTCGCCGCTGGTGTCGTCGTACCCGAGTATCTCGATCGCCCCGCCGCCGAACTCTGCGACGCGGCCATAGGCGGTGTGCACTACGAAGAATCCCCCGGGCGCCCACTCGTAGACGTCGGAGGTCGTGATGCGCAGTCCGGGGCTTCCGTCGGCGTTGACGGTGTGGCCTTCGTTGATCCAGCGCCCCACCCAAGCGTCGAGCGCTTCGAGTTGGGGTCCTCGTTCGGGTGCCGGGCTGTCGACCTGCTCCACGCCCCGGTTGAGCTGCACTACCCGTGCCTTCGGCGCGGTCACGTTCGTTCCTCGACGTGTGCCAACGTCTTGTCGCCTCAGGACGCCACGGGGAGCACGAGCAGCTTCAGATCGTTGGCGCTGGTGCCGTAAGCGAACACGAGGGTGCGGGAGCCGGCCGTGGCGTTGATCGTGGCCGGACCGATCGCGGGCGTGCCGGTGCACGTTCCCGGTTGGCTCGGGTACAGCCCGACCGAGAGCGAGCCCGGGGCGAGCGTGTACTGCACGAGTTGGGTGCCGCCGATGTCGGTGTGCGTCGACGACGTGTCACCGACCGCTTGCAGGCACGTGGTCTGGCCGGTCATGCCGGCGACCCACGCGCCGTTGGGCACGACGTACTGCAACGACGTGGCGGCGATGCCGATCGCGGCCTTGCCGGCCACGGGCTTCAGCGCGGACGAGTCGTCCTGCGTGGGGTTCTCGAAGAACGTCTGGTCGCCGCCGGAGCTCGGAGCCGCGCCGGCTTGGGCCTGACCGCCCTCGAACATGATCGTGACCTGCTCGCCGCCCTTCCACGTCTCCGACTGGGTGATGATCTCGTGGTCCTTGGCGGTGGAACCGGCGACATAGGCGGTCGCGTTCCAGTCGCCGGAGTCGTCGCCGGCGGTCACGTCGACGTAGTCGCTGGCCTGCCAGAACGGCACGGTCGCCAACTTCTTGCCGCACGGATCGGACGCTTCAAAGCCCTGGTACACGTCGATGGCGCTCGACGGATACGTCGAATTCGTGAAGAGGTTCACGAACCGAACGCGGGCCTTCTGCTTGCCCGGAGTGGTGTAGCAGTTGCCGTTCCCGCCTCCGCCCGCGCTCGACGTGGTGGTTGCCGCGGCCGCGCCGCTGGAGGTCGGCGTCGTCGCGTTCGACTTCGAGCTGCCCCCGCTGCTGCCGCACGCGGCGAGCAGCAACGTGGCCGAGAGCGCCGTGCCCACGAGTACTCGGCGACGGCGAAGTTGACGAACTGCGGTCACGGGCCCACCTCCGATTCGGTCGCCGGAAGCTACTCCGCGGCGGCGTTCGGGCGTCGCATCTGGCCCCGCACGATGTCCGACTTGTTCAAGACGGCTGGACGGCCGTTCCGTACGCTTGCGTCATGGCTCCTCGTTTCGGTCTCATCGGTGTGGTCGTGTCCGACATGGCTGCGTCATTGGCGTTCTACCGCCGCCTCGGTCTCGAGTTCCCGCCCGACTCGGATGCGGCGCCGCACGTCGACATTGCGCTGCCCGGCGGACTCCTTCTCGCGTTCGACACCGAGGAGACGATCCGCTCCTTCGACCCGTCGTGGGTGCGGCCGTCGGGCGGGCATCGCGTCGCACTCGCGTTCGCATGCGACACGCCGGGCGACGTCGACGAGACCTACGCCGCGCTGGTCGAGTCGGCAAGCTTGGGACACCTGGAGCCGTGGGACGCGTTTTGGGGGCATCGGTACGCGGTGATCCTCGATCCCGACGGCAACCACGTCGAGCTGTACGCGCCGCTTCCCGGCTAGACCAGTTGCGTGACGGTGACGCCCGCGAGGTCTTTGACCTCACGGGCGAGATGTGACTGATCGGCGTAGCCGGCGCGGGCCGCGGAATCGGCCGGTCGCACCCCGGCGCGTACGAGCCCGAGCGCGTGCTGCATGCGCAGGATCCGGCTGAGGGTCTTGGCGCCGTAGCCGAACGCGGCGGTGCTCCGGCGTTGGAGCTGCCGGACGCTGAAGCCGACCCGGTCGGCGATCGCCGAGCTGTTGTAACCGGCGTGCGCCAGGGCGACGACCCGCTCGACGAGTGCGGCGTCGTCGTCGGGATCAGGCCGGAACTGGAGCGCGATCGCTTCGAGCGCGTTGCCGGGCACGGCGCTCGCGGCTACCAGCTCGGTGATGCGCTGCACTCGTGCCGGTTCCCAGATCTGGTCGAGCGCGACGCGTCGGTCGGTGAGCTCGTGCGCCGGCACGCCGAGGAGCCTCGGCGCGTCACCCGGAGCGAACCGCAAGCCGGTCGTTGTCGCGCCGATCTCACCGGCGAAGAGCTGGGCGTGCGTGTCGGGGCCCGCGATTGAGATGTGCTCACCGTCCCAGAGGAAGTCCATGCAGCCGTCGGGCAGCACGCGCACGTCGTCGCCGGTCGAGACCGACGACCATACGTATCCGCCGGGCACCCGGCTCGCCCGCTCTCGGTACATGGCCCGATTGTGCCACTTGCGTTGCCGCTTCGGAGACGGACTCGGCGCGCGGACGCTAGACAGTCGGGATGCAATCCGTCGCGTCGCCGATGCAGGGAACCGTCGTGTCGATCGACGTCGCGGAGGGCGACCGCGTGCGCGTCGGCCAGCAGCTTCTCGTGCTCGAGTCGATGAAGATGGAGCACGTGATCTCGGCCGACTCGGCCGGAGTGGTGCGCGGCATCCCGGTCGCGACGGGTGACACCGTGATGCCCGGCGATGCGCTGCTGCTAATCGAGGCGGGCGAGGGCACAGCCGCCGAGGAGGTCGCGGTCGCGGCGATCGATCTCGATCACGTGCGCGCCGACCTCGCGGAGGTGATCGAACGTCATGGCATCGGCCTCGACGACCGGCGGCCCGATGCCGTCGCTCGCCGCCGCGCCACCGGTCAGCGAACCGCGCGCGAGAACGTCACCGATCTCGTCGACCCCGGCAGTTTTATGGAGTACGCGCCGCTCGTGGTCGCCGCGCAGCGCCGGCGCCGCTCGCTCCAGGAGCTGATCGAGCGCACGCCGGCCGACGGACTGGTAGGCGGCACGGGAACTGTCGACGGGCAGCCGACGATCGCGATGTCGTACGACTACACCGTGCTCGCGGGCACGCAGGGTTTGTTCAACCACGCCAAGAAGGACCGCCTCTTCGAGTTGGCCGAGCGGATGCGACTCCCGGTCGTGTTATTCACCGAGGGCGGCGGCGGGCGCCCGGGCGACACCGACGGCACCGGTGTGTCGGGGCTCGACTGCCTCGCGTTCAACCTCTTCGCGCGGCTCAGCGGCCTTCGGCTCCGCCGGCTTGGCTACTTCCTTGGGCGGATCCGGCTGGCGTTCCTCGTGATGTTGTA
>CAZLEC010000482.1:0-3975 GCA_964558245.1 uncultured Burkholderiales bacterium
GCCCCTTGGGCGGCGAGTGACGCACCGCGTTCTCGACGAGGTTCGCGACCACCTGGTGCAGCCGCTCGGCGTCGGCCTCGAGGGAGAACGGCCTCGGCTCGACCTGGATCGCGAGCGTCACGTCGCCGGCGTGCAGCCGCGACTCGCGCAGCGCCAGCTCGAGCATCGGTTCGATCTCGAAGTGCCGGCGGTCGAGCGCAAGCGTGCCCGACTCGAGCCGCGACAAGTCGAGGAGCTGCTGCACGAGACGACCGAGTCGCTCGACCTGCGACAACATCGTCGCGAAGGTCTCGGGATCGGGCGCCGCCACACCGTCGACGATGTTCTCGAGCACCGCCTGCAACGCGGTGATCGGGGTGCGGAGCTCGTGACTGACGTTGGCGACGAGATCCCGGCGCATCCGGTCGGTCTCGGCGAGCTCGGCGGCCATCTGGTTGAAGGACCGCGCCAGGGTGCCGATCTCGTCGTGCGAGGTCGCGGTGACCCGTTGGGAGAAGTCGCCGCGCGCCATGGCCTCGGTCGCCGCGACCATCTCCCGCAACGGTGACGTGAGGCCGCGCGACAAGAACCACACGACCACGAGCGCGATGAACCCGGCGACGACGCCGCTCAACGACGGCCACATGCCGAGCCGGATGCCCATCCAGAACACGACGACGGTGACCGCCACCGCCGCGAGGATCACGACGCTCAGCTTGAGCTTCAGCGTCGGGAGCGGATCGAGCGGCCGGTCGGGAGGGCCTTTCACCTTCATGCCGCACCCGCCTCTACCGCGTAGCCGACGCCGTGCACGGTGCGCACGATGTCGGCGCCGAGCTTGCGGCGGATCGAGCGGATGTGCGAATCGACCGTGCGCGCGCCCGAGGGGACGTCGTAGCCCCACACCTTCACGAGCAGCTCTTCGCGACTCGCGACGCGGCCGGGGTGCGACGCCAGGTATTGCAACAGGTCGAACTCGATCGGCGTGAGGTGCACGAGCTCACCTTCGCGGCGCACGCGACGCGACATCGCGTCGAGCTCGATCACACCGATACGCACCGACCGGTCGTCACCGGTTGCCGGTCGATCGGCGCGGCGCAGCAGGGCGTGAATGCGGGCGACGAGCTCACGCGCGCTGAACGGCTTCGTCATGTAGTCGTCGGCGCCGACCGCCAGGCCGACGAGCAGGTCGGTCTCGCTGTCGCGCGCGGTGAGCATGAGCACCGGCAGCGGACGATCACGTTGGATCTGCTTGCACACCTCGATGCCGTCGAGGCCGGGCAGCATGAGATCGAGCACGACGAGATCCGGACGGAACCGCTCGCACAGCTCGACCCCGCCCGGCCCGTCGGCGGCGATCTCCACCTCGTAGCCCTCGCTGCGCAGACGGGTGGCGATCGCGGCCGCGATCGACCCTTCGTCCTCGATTACGGCGACCCGGCGGCCGCCGCCGGGCGCGGCCGTGGGCTGGGTCGGCGCGGCCGGCGACGAGGAAGTCACACCGTCGAGGATAAAGACCAGGCGTGGAGGAGTCGGCATGGGCCTGTGGAGAAATCGTGCAGATGCCACCTGATCCCGCCACCAGCGGGGGCAACGGGCAGCCGTGGGGCCACTGTGACGACCTGACGCCCGTGCGCCGCCCGTGCCGCGCCGGACGCCCGTGAGCAACTCGCCGGGGCCCGGACTGAACCATCCTGGGGGTTCGCCGCCTAGAGGGGGCAGGTGAGAGACCCGGCGCAGTCGTTCGACGCGTTCTTCTCCGAGCACTACGAGTCGGTCCGGCGGTCGCTCGCGATCGCGTTCGCCGACCCGCTGCTCGCCGAAGAGCTGGCCCAGGACGCGTTCACCCGCGCCCTGGCGCAGTGGCGCCGGATATCGGCCATGGGGCGGCCGGCCGGTTGGGTGTACGTCGTGGCGCTGCGCGCCGGTCGCCGCGATCGGGGCAAGCGGGGTCGGGCTCTGGTCGTCGGCGAGCCCGCGACGGCCGACGTCGCCGACGCGGTCGTGCAGGAGGTCGGCCTCGCCGAGCTCATCAACGGCCTGCCGGAGCGGCAACGCATCGCGATCGTGCTCCGCTACCTCGTCGACCTGCCGTTGACCGAGATCGCAGAAGCCATGGACTGCGCGGTCGGAACCGTGAAGTCGACGTTGCACACCGCGCTGACGCGGCTCGGCGTCGAACTGCGCGACACGGAGGAGGAACCAGATGCAGCTCGATGACGTTCGCGACCAGTTGGTCGAGCTCGCGGCCCGCGTTCCTGCCGGGTCGGTCGAGGTCGAGGTGATGCTCGGACGCGCGCGCCGGACCGTGAGGCGGCGCCGCGTCACTCGGGGCGTCGCGGCGCTCGCGACCGTCGTGGCCATCGGGACGCTGGCCGTCGTGCTCAACGCGTCGACGCCTGCACCCAAAGTGCGCGTCAGCACCGAGGCGCCGAGCACAACCGTGCCCACGCGGGAGTCGCCGCCGTTCACTGCGGCGCAGCTCCGCGCGCACACCGGCGTCGGCGTCCCGGCCGGATGGGGACCGGTCGACGCCGGCAACGCGCGGCTGTGGGTGCCGACGTTCTGGTACGTCGGTACCGCGAGCTCCTCGTGCTGGTCGGGCGCAGTCACGCACATGGTGAGCATCGGCCGGCTCGTGCCCGCCGACTGCGGCACCGGCGAGCCGCCGCACTCGGTTTCGCTGGTTCCCGTCTCGCACATGACGGTCGGGACCCTCGCCCGGGTGGTGCACGGGTATCACATCTACAACTCGACTGCGCGAGCGCGCGCCGGGCTGCGGATCTACGACGTTCCCGCGCTCGGCGTCGAGCTCGCGTTCCGGGGCGCGCTCTCCGACCGCATCCTCGGCTCGCTGGCGCCGTCGGGGCGCATGGTCGCGTTGGCGTTCGCCAACCAGCCGCCGCCCGCCGGGACCCGGGCGGTGACTGCGTACGGCGTCACACTGTCGATCCCGTCCGACTGGCCGGTACCGGAACCCGCGTACTCGTGCGGTCTCGGCGGAAGCCCGGGATTCTTTCGGTTCAGTGCCCGCAACGAAGGCATCGCGTCGTGTGCGGCTCCGATTCCCTTCGTCGGCGCGCGGGAGGGAGTCGAGGTCTACCCCTCGAACGAATTCGGGACGGAGACGGCAATGCCGCTCACTGTGGTGCGGCACGGCAACTCGACGGTGTCGATCTACAACGCATCCGAAGGGAACGACGAGCTCGACATGCGGGTGCACCTCGCCGGCTCGGATCGCACCCACGACCTCTTGATCGGCCTGGGACGCGACGCGCGCGTCGCGGGCGGCGTCCTCGCGTCGATCCGAGCGGTCGCGTAGCCCGCGGACTGTCCGCTCCTGACCGGCCGCCGTTAGCTTTGCGCCGTGGACATCTCCTGCGCGTTCGCCACCGCCATGGACACTCCCGACCACGTCGCGCTCGCGGAGCAGCTCGGCTACCGCAGGGCGTGGCTCTACGACTCCCCCGCCCTGTATCCCGAGGTGTTCATGACGCTCGCGCGCTGCGCCGAGCGCACGAGCCGCATCGGTCTCGGACCGGGCGTGCTCATCCCGAGCCTGCGGCATCCCATGACCGCCGCCGCTTCCATTGCCGGCCTCGAGGCGCTCGCACCCGGACGCGTCGTGATCGGCGTCGGCTCCGGCTTCACGGGCCGGCACTGCCTCGGCAAACGACCGCTCGCGTGGGCGACCGTCGCCGGCTACGTGCGGACGGTTCAAGCGTTGCTGCGCGGCGAGCAGACCGAGTGGGACGGCGCAGTCATCCAGATGCTGCAGCCGGAAGGCTTCGGCGCGGCCCGGCCGGTCGCCGTGAAGTGGGTGGTCGGCGTGCAGGGACCGAAGGGCCGGGCGGTCGCGCACGACGTCGGCGACGGCGCCTTTTCGCTGTTCGCCGTGGAAGGCTTCGACTGGATGGTGCAGCTCGCGTTCGGCACAGTGCTCGACGACGGCGAAGACGCGGGAAGCGAGCACGCGATCGCGGCGGCCGGTCCGGC
>CAZLEC010000483.1:0-3964 GCA_964558245.1 uncultured Burkholderiales bacterium
ACTGCGGACGCATCCTCAACCCGCTGCTCGTCGCCGGCCAGCAACACGGCGGCATCGCGCAAGGCGCGGCCCAAGCGCTGTACGAGTGGATGCAGTACGACGACGACGGCAACCCGCTCACGTCGAACCTGATGGACTACGCGATCCCGTCCGCGGCCGAGCTGTGCAGCTTCGAGGTGTCGAACACGCAGACCGACAGCCCGCGCAACCCGCTCGGCGCGAAGGGCATCGGTGAGTCGGGCACCATCGGGTCGACTCCCGCGATCCACAACGCGGTCGTCGACGCCGTGAGTCATCTCGGCGTGACCCACATCGACATGCCGTGCAGCTCCGAACGGGTGTGGCGCGCGATCCGCGAGGCCACGAGCTCGCGCTCGTAGCCGTCAGTAGTTGACGACGGCGGTCGGCGCCGACAACACGCCACTCCCGAGCCGGTTGATCGCCACGACGCGGAACGTGTACTGCGTTCCCGCGGCGAGTCCGTTGAGGATGCCCCGATGCGCGCCGGGCTCGAAGGTTCGTGACGTCTGCTGCTGGTCGCCGATGTACGGGATGACCTGGTAGCTCGTGATGGGCAGGCCGCCGTCGCTCTGTGGTGTCTGCCACGTGACGGTGACGCGGCCGTTGCCCTTGTGGGCCGCCACGTCGGTCGGTTGGAACGGTGTTCGGCCCACCAGCGTGGTGTGCGGATGCACCGGCAAGAGCGCGGGTGGCCGCGGCCCGCGATCGAAGTCGAAGTCGGAAGTGAGGTCACCGAGGAGCGGGTTGTCCTCCCGCACGTCGGGTCGCGGGTCGGGGCGGCCGTCGGTGCCCGGATCGAGGCGCTGACCCCCGAGGAAGTCGTCTTCGATGAACTTGAGGTACGCGTCGAAGCTCAGCGTCTGATGGTCGACGTAGCCGCGCTTGGCGTACGGGCTGATCACCAGCGCGGGCACGCGCAGGCCGTAGCCGTTCTGGTCGACGGCGGGGGGCGCCACGTGGTCGTAGAAGCCGCCCCAGTCGTCCCACGCCAAGAAGATGGCGGTCGAGCTCCACTCGGGACTGCGCATCACGGCGTTGATCAAGCTGGTGACGTACGACTGGCCGGCGCTGATCGTCGCGGGCGGGTGCTCGCTGACGTCGCCCGACGGCACGACCCACGACACCGCGGGCAAGGTTCCGGCCTGCGCGGCGCCATAGAACTTCTTCACCGACTGGACGTTGCCGACCTGGTGGTCGGTGTTGACGGTGTCGAAATACGGCAGCGGATTCCAGATCCCGGGTGTGCGCAGGTTCTGGCGGATCGGGACGCAGCTGAGCTGCGCCGGGTTCTGGCAATCGGGTTCGGTACCCGCGGTCACGTAGTAGCCCCACGACACGTTGTGCGCGTGCAGGAGGTACGTGAGGTCGGTCCACGCGTAGATCGGTGAGTCGGGCCCGCGCACGACCTGCGTCGGGTTCCCGTTTGCCGGAGTCGGGCCGGGATGGTCGGACGCGTTCGTGCAGCTGTTCGGGTCGTGGGTCTTGCAGCTCGCGGCCCATCCCGAGACCATGAAGAGATGGGCGGGCAGGCTCCACGACGACGTCGGTTCGAACATCGAGTCTTGTAACACGAACTTGTTCGCGTACGCCCAGTAGTTCGGGATGTCGCTCTGCGTGTGGTAGCCCATCACGTCGTTCGTGTCGGTCGGCCCTTCGTCGCAATCGGGCACCGCGAACTGGGTGCACGCGGCGTGGATCCTCGCGATCGCGGTCACGAAGCCGTCCATCTTTCCGCCGTCGGCGTCGATCGTGGCCGACGACGTCGCGTGGGGGCCGCCTTGGGAGACGTCGTTGTGGTCGACGTAGGGCTTCACGCACGTGTGCTCGATCGGGTTGGGATTGCACACCGTCGGCACGCCGTTGGCCATCGGGATCCCGTCGGCGCCGGGGTAGGTCCCGAAGTAGTTGTCGAACGACCGGTTCTCTTGCATGATCACGATCACGTGCTGGATCTTGTGGATCCCGGTCGTGTCGGCGCCGGCCTCGTGCACGATCCCGGGGATCGACACGGGCTCGAACGTGACCAGCACGACGGCGATCAACGAGAGCAGGCAGACGGCCACGCCCGCGGTTCGCTTGATCCCCCTGCCCCCGGCCCCCATGCCGGGTGATTCTGCCCCGGATCACCCGCGCCGTTCACCTTTCGGTGGTTCGCTCGCGACCTACGGCGAGAGCCGGTTCACGTCGCGGGGGAACAACGTGACCTGGCGCAGGTTCGGCACCCCGACGACGCGTGCGGTCCAACGCTCGAGGCCGATGGCGAAGCCGCCGTGGGGCGGCATGCCGTAACGGAACGCCTCGAGGTAGCCGGCGAGCGCGACGCGCGCGGGCTCGGCCAGCACCGAGAGGTAGTCGTCGTAGTGGTGGAGGCGCTGGCCGCCGGTGACGAGCTCGATGCCCCGGAACAAGAGGTCGAAGCTGTTGGAGAACTCCGGCCGGTCGGGTTGGGCGTGGGTGTAGAAGGGGCGCTTCGTCATCGGGTAGCCCTCGACGAACAGGAAGTCGGAGCCGTGCTCGGCGAGCGCGTACTCGCCGAGCCACCGTTCGTGTGCCGGTGCGAGGTCGGGCTCGCCGACGACTCGCTCGCCGGTGGCCGCTTCGATGAGCAACTGTGCGTCGTGGAAGTGGATACGGGGAATCTCGGCCGGGACCCTCGGGAGCTCGATGCCGAGTTGCGCCACCGCGGCCGCGGCGCGCTCGCTGATCGTCTCGACCATCCCGGCCAGCACGGAGCGCAGCACGATCTCGACGTCGCGATGGTCGCGTATGAAACCGAGCTCGGCGTCGAGTGACACGTACTCCGCGAGATGGCGCACCGTGTCGTGCGGCTCCGCGCGGAACACGGGTCCGGTTTCGTACACGCGCTCGAACACGCCGACCATCATCTGCTTGTACAGCTGCGGGCTCTGCGCGAGATAGGCGCGGCGGCCGAAGTAGTCGAGACCGAACACGTTCGCGCCGCTTTCGGTTGCGGCACCGACGATCTTCGGCGTCTGGATCTCGGTGAAGCCCATCGCGTCGAGTGTGGAGCGGAATCCGGCGAGCGACGCGGCCGAGATGGCAAAGGCAGCGCGGAGCTTCGGGTGGCGCAGCGCAACCGCGGCGTGGTCCAGCACCGACGGGAGCTGCGCGTTCAGCGTGGGGCGCCGCAGCTCGAACGGCGGCGCTTCGGCCGGCGTGGCGAGCACCGTGATCGCGGGGTCGTGCACCTCGAAGCCGCCGGGCGCCTGCGGCGAGGCCACGACGGTGCCCTCGATCTCGACGACCGACTCGGCCGGCAGCGTCGCCGCCGACGCGCGCCGCGCTTCCTCGGCGATCACGACCTGCGCGATGCCGCTCGCGTCGCGCAAGAGCAAGAACGAGACCTGGGCGAGGTGGCGCTGATGGTGCACCCATCCCGCCAGCGCGACCCGCTCGCCGGCGTGCTCGGCGAGGTCGCTCGTCATGATCCGTTCCATCGGCTGCACCAACCCGCTCGACCGGTTCCCAGGTCGTGCGGGCGGGAGGGTGTCCCCGCGGTGCCACCGCACTTCACCGCCGGCGGGCCGGCGGCCTTGTTCGTCGTTCGCCGTGCTGCAGCTCGGGGTCGTCAGGCCGTCATCGCCGTACCCGCGACGGTAGCAACGAGTCTCGTCGCGGCGGTCGGTATTTCCGCCTCGACTCGCCGGAGGCAGGCAGTGCTCCGTCTGTGCATCCCGGTGCGTTCCGCCAATTACGGAATCTACTGGTTAATTCGGGTAATTCACCCCGCGATCGCGCGCCGCCGCTGTGGGCTGGTTAGCGTCGCGCCGCAGTGGGGACTGTCGCCCGGATCGTCCTCTGACACGGAGGTGGTTAGATGATCCGCGGACGCACTTCGCGCGTTGTCGCGTGTTGCGCAGTATCGACCCTGGTCTTCGGACTGGTCGCAATCGCCGGACCGGCAATGGCCGACTCCGGCGGT
>CAZLEC010000484.1:0-3958 GCA_964558245.1 uncultured Burkholderiales bacterium
GCGCATCGACGCGGTGAAGGCGATCCTCGACACGGAGATCCCCGTGATGGGCCACATCGGCCTGACTCCGCAGTCGATCCACGCGCTCGGCGGGTTCAAGGTGCAGGGCAAGGAGCTCGACGCGGCGCAGGCCCTCACCGACGACGCGGTCGCGCTCGCCGACGCGGGTTGCTTCGCGATCGTGCTCGAGTGCGTGCCCGACGCGGTCGCGCGGATGATCACCGAGTCGGTGCCGGTGCCGACCATCGGGATCGGCGCGGGCCGCCACTGCGACGGGCAGGTGCTCGTGTGGCACGACCTGCTCGGCTTCGAGGCGGACGGGCACCGGCGGCCGAAGTTCGTGCGGGCCTACGCGGAGTTCGAGCGCGACGCGACGGGCTCCATCGAGCAGTTCTGCGCCGACGTGCGCGCGGGCACGTTCCCGTCGAGCGCGGAGACGTACCACATGACCGATCGCATGGCCGAGGCCCTCGGCCTCTACGGCGCAGGCGCGGCCGAGCCCGAGCTCACCCAGTAGCACGCGGTGTCGGCGCGGGCGCGGCTCGCGGTGGCAATCGCGATCGCGTTGCTTTCAGCAGTCGGTATCGCGGTGTTGACCGTGCACTGGCTGACTGGCGGCACGCGCGCCGCACTGCCGCGAGGGCTACGCGCGACGCGCGCGGTCGCGCCGTTCTCGGGTTACCGCGAATCGAGGATCGTGGCGGGCGGTCGTTGCGTTCGCGTCGTGGTGGCCGACACGGCGACGCGACGAGAGCGCGGGCTGCGCGGCGCCGGCAACCTCGGCCCCTACGCGGGCATGCTCTTCGCGCAGCCGCACGACAGCGAGACGCCGTTCACGATGGCCGGTGTGAGCGAGCCGCTCGACATCACGTGGTACTCGTCCGACGGCCGGTCCGTGGGTGCGAGCCGTCTGCGTCCCTGCCCCGGCCGCGACAGC
Source organism: uncultured Burkholderiales bacterium (assembly GCA_964558245.1). Classification (GTDB taxonomy): domain Bacteria; phylum Actinomycetota; class Acidimicrobiia; order IMCC26256; family PALSA-610; genus JBBQER01. Next base: position 938 of record CAZLEC010000484.1, read on the forward strand.
GCGCATTGCCCCGTGTACGCGGACAGTCGGCCGTACCGTTTCGCGCTCGAGACGCCCGGCGGCGTCGCCGGGCCCGCGCACCTGGCCGGCTGCGGCTGAGGGCGCGTTCTCGGGGTGACTGTCTCAGCTTGGTTGTAGGGTCGTTCTCGATAGGACGTTCGAGGTGATCTGATACCTTCTCCCGGTTCGACAACCGAGCATTTCTGCCCTTCCGGCCGGGTCGACGGCCCGAGTCCGTGGGGGGCCCGCAGCTCGTGCTGCGGTCCGAAGGAGGCATGGGCCTGATGCCCGAAGCGTTGCGACCGTACGAGGTCATGATCATCCTCGACGCGGACCTGGACGAGGAGACGATCCGGGCAGCAGTCGAGCGGTGGCTGGTCCTCATCGAGTCCGGCGGGGCCGAGCGTGGCCACGTCGACTTCTGGGGCAAGCGCCGTCTCGCCTACGAGATCAACCGCAAGGTCGACGGCTATTACGTGGTCTTCCAGGCCCGTTCCCTGCCGGCACCGATGGTTGACCTGCACCGGGTGCTCTCCCTCGCAGACGAGGTCATCCGTCACAAGGTGCTGCGCATCCCGGCCAAGGTCTACGGACCGGCCAAGGTCGCAGGCCCCACGGCGGACCGTGCATAGGGAGCCAACATGGCATCAGATTCCAACTCCATCACGATCTCCGGCAACATCACCCGGGATCCCGAGATGCGATACACGCCGAGCGGCGTGTCGAAGGTCACCTTCGGTGTGGCCGTCAACCGGTCGTGGCGCAACCAGCAGACCCAGGAATGGGACGAGCAGACGAGCTTCTTCAACGTCGTCGCGTGGCGCCAGCTGGCCGAGAACGTCGGAGCTTCGCTCTCCAAGGGCTCGCGCGTCGTCGTGAGCGGTCGGCTCGAACAGCGCAGCTGGGAGACCGAGCAGGGTGAGAAGCGCTCGATCGTCGAGATCGTCGCCGACGATGTCGCGCCGAGCTTGCGGTTCGCGACCGCCGAAGTGCACAAGGTCGAGCGCAGTGGGCCGGGAGACGGGGGGCCGGCCCCGCGCCCCGCGCCCGTGGCCGCCGGCGGATCCGCCGGTTACGACGAGTACGGCGAAGAACCGTTCTAAAGGACACAGATGCCGCAACGTCGTGAGAAGAAGAGTCCGTCGGCGAAAGATCGCCGGCCGATCAAGAAGAAGCAGTCGATCCTCAACTCCGAGAACATCGCGTGGATCGACTACAAGGACGTCAACCTGCTGCGCCGCTTCATGTCGGAGCGCGCCAAGATCCGGGCGCGTCGCGTCACGGGCAACGACCAGCAGCAGCAGGCCGCGGTGGCGAAGGCGATCAAGCTCGCACGCGAGATGGCGCTCCTGCCGTACAGCGTCCGCCAGGTGACGCAGCGTTCGAAGGGCCGCCGAGACCGGGGTGACCGCGGAGATCGCGGTGAGTTGCGGCTGCCGTCGAGCGCTCCGTCGTCACCGAGCGCGTCGGCGCCGTCGGAGTTCGACGAGTCGACCGAGCTGGTCGAGGTCACGGATGCCGACTTCGGCGAGCTCGGCGCGACCGACGGCGAGGGCACGAACGGCTCGGGCGAGATCTCCGCGTTCGCGGGCGACGGTGAGGACGAGTCCTGATGAAGATCGTGCTGCGCGCCGACGTCGACCACGTCGGCCAGAAGGGCGACGTCGTCGACGTGGCCGACGGCTACGCCCGCAACTTCTTGGTGCCGCGGGGTCTCGCGCTCCAGGCGACGGCGGGCATCCAGAAGCAGGCCGACGCCATGCGGCGCGGCCGCGACGCTCGCGATCGTCACGCCCGGGAGGCCGCCCAGGCCATCGCCGACCAGCTCGCGCCGACCATCCGCGTCGAAGCCCGGGCCGGTGAGGGCGGGCGCCTGTTCGGGTCGATCACGTCGACCGACATCGCGGCGGCGGTGAAGGCCCAACTCGGTGTCGACGTCGACCGGCGCGACATCGCCCTCGACGAGCCGCTCAAGGAGCTCGGTGCCTTCGAGCTGGTCGTGAAGCTGCACCGCGACGTGTCGGCGACCCTGCGGGTCGAGGTCGTCTCGAGCTGATCGCGGCCCCGCCGCGTTATCCACACAGCTTCCACAACGCCGAGCATCCACAGTGTGGGTGCCCGGGTTGTGGACAATGGCGTTTGCCGGGGCTCGCGCGCGCCGCTCGGTGTCTCACGTCTCCGGCATGATCCCCAGTGTTGTGGATATCCGAGGTCGTTCTCCACAGGTAAGTCACACGGTTGTTCCCCTATCGACCCACAGGGCGATCGTGCGAGATTCACAAGCCGCAGTCCGGCGGAGATTCCCCCCGAACCGGTGCGCACCGACATCCGCCGACAAGCCCTGAACGGGCACGGGAGCTCACCTTGGTCCAGTCGCTCGACGACGCAAGACGGCGATCTCCCGAGGGCCGGGGCGCCGCGCCTCACGGCCCCGTTCCGGGCGGGCCGGCGGCTCGGATCCCGCCCCACAATCTCGAGGTCGAGGAGTCGCTCCTCGGCTCCATGATGCTCAGCCGGGAAGCGATCACCGCCGCGGTCGAGGCGCACATCGAGACCGGCGACTTCTACAAGCCCGCGCACGGCCTGATCTACGAAGCCGCGCTCGCGTTGCACGCACGCGGCGAGCCCATCGATCCGATCACGATGGCGGAGGAGCTGAGGCGCGCCGGCCACCTCGACGCGCTCGGCGGCAGCCCGGCCCTGTTGCGCATTCAGGCATCGACGCCCGCCTCGGCGAACTCGGCGCACTACGCGCAGATCGTGTCCGAGCTCGCGATGCTGCGGCGCTTGATCGGCACCGCGGCCGACATCCAGGAGATGGCGTTCACGAGCGAAGAAGACGTCGACGAGACGCTCGACCGCGCCGAGTCGTTGATCTTCGAGGTCGCCGAGCGACGCGCGTCCGACACGCTCGTTCCACTGCACCCCGCGCTCGAGCAGACCCTGCTCCAACTCGAGAGCCTCTACGACCGCGACACGTCGATCATCGGGGTGCCGACGGGCTATCACGATCTCGACGAG
>CAZLEC010000485.1:0-3949 GCA_964558245.1 uncultured Burkholderiales bacterium
GAAGCTCCTGACCTCGATCCCATCGGGCCAGGCCACGGGCTCGCCCAACGGGAGCGGCGCCCGCATCTCGTAGAGCGTGCGCGCCCGGAGAAAGCCGGCCGCGGCGAACGTCGCGTCGTCGGTGTCGGTCGCGCCGAACACCCAGCACTCGAGCGTGCCACCCCCGCGCGCGGCAACGTGGGCCACCGCGGCCTCGAGCAGGATCGTCGTGACTTCGTACCCGCGTGTTTCGGGGAGCCGGACGGTTCCGGCGGTGAACGCCGGCTCGGCACCGTGTCGGGCCACGTGCAGGTAGGCGCTCGCGTCCACCAGGAATCCCGCCGAGTCGGCGCCGGGGTGTGCGAGGTCGCGCCACACGGCATCGCCGAGCGCGGAGTGACCGTCGGCGGCGCGCGCCGCGGCATCGAGCGCGGCGATCACGGGTTGGCGCCCGGAGAACTCGGAGGGATCGACGCGGGTGAGCGCCTCGGTCGTCACCGCTCGAGGGTACCCTTCGGCCGTGGCCCGACCCCGAGGTGCGCGGGCGCGCGCCGGCGCGGTGGTCGAGCTTCTCGCCGAGCTCTATCCCGACGCGCGCTGCGCGCTCACGCACGCCAACGCCTATCAGCTGCTCGTCGCGACGATTCTCTCGGCGCAATGCACCGACGAGCGCGTGAACATGGTGACGCCCGCGGTGTTCGCCCGCTATCCCGCGCCGGCAGATCTCGCGGCTGCCGACCCGGAGGAGCTGGAGGAGCTGGTCCGCTCGACCGGGTTCTTCCGGTCGAAGGCGAAGAACCTCATCGGGATGGCGCAGGCGGTGCAGGAACGCTTCGGCGGCGAGATCCCGACCGAGCTCTCCGACTTCGTCACGCTTCCCGGTGTCGGTCGCAAGACCGGCAACGTGGTGCGGTCCGTCTGGTTCGGCCTCCCGGGCCTCCCCGTCGACACGCACGTCACGCGGCTGTCGCACCGGCTGCGACTCACGGCAGAGGACGATCCGGTCAAGATCGAGGCCGATCTCGGCGCGATGGTCCCGCCCGAGGAGTGGGGGCGGCTCTCGCTCCGGCTCATCGAGCACGGGCGCCGCGTGTGCGACGCGCGCAAGCCGCGCTGCGACGTGTGCACCTTGGCCGGGATCTGCCCGTCGGCCGGGAAGGTGTAGCTGCGCCTATCCGTCGAGGTAGCTCCGGGCGCGTTCGAGGGAGCGGCGGGCGCCGACCACGCCCCGCTCGGCTCCGTACAGCTCGGTGGCGAGCGCGGAGTCGGGGGTGGCGCCGTATCGCTCGGCCATCTCGGTGATCCGGTTCCCGATGTCCTCGAGTTGAGCCCCGAGACTCGAGAGGAGGGCAAGGTCGCTGGTCGTGCTCACCGCTGCAGCATGGCACGCGAGGGTCCGGCGGGCGTCAATTCGCAAGGAGTCGCGCGAGGGGGACCGGTACGATGAACGGCTCCCCATGCTTGCTCGTGTCGACCTTCGTGGCTCTGCCGACGTGCGCCGCGCGCTCGCGCGCCCGCTCGCGGTCGGCAACGATGTCGGGGCGGCCGTCGCCGCGATCATCGCCGAGGTGCGCGAGTGCGGTGACGACGCGCTCCGGGCGTTCACCGAGCGGTTCGACGGCTGCCGGATCGCCGAGATCGCCCTGGGTCGGGCCGAGATGGTGTCGGCGCTCGATCGGCTCGATCCGGGACTGCGCGCCGCCCTCGAGCTGGCCCGCGACCAGATCGTCGCGTGGCACGAGGTGCAGGCCGGTGAGGGTGTCGAGCACAGCCGGCTCGGCGTGCACGTGCGGGAGCTGCTCGTCCCCGTTGACCGCGCGGGTTGCTACGTGCCGGGCGGACGGGCGCCGCTCGCATCGTCGGTCTTGATGACGGCGTTGCCGGCGCGGGTCGCGGGCGTGCCGTCGGTCGCGTTGTGCACGCCTCCCGATCCCGACGGGCGTGTCCACGACGCGATCCTCGCCGCCGCGCTCCTGTCGGAGGTCGACGTCGTGTATCGGGTCGGCGGCGCGCAGGCGATCGCCGCGCTCGCGTACGGCACCGAGACGATCGCGCCGGTCGACGTGATCGTCGGTCCGGGCAACGCGTACGTCGCGGAGGCCAAGCGGCAGGTCGCGGCCGACGTCGGGATCGACGGCTACGCGGGTCCCTCGGAGGTTGCGGTGGTGGCCGACGCGACGGTCTCGCCGGTGCTCGTCGCCGCTGATCTCCTCGCCCAGGCCGAGCACGGCCCGGGCGGGGCGTCGGCGTTGATCACGTGGTTCGAGGAGGTCGGTACCGAGGTCGAGCACGAGCTCGAAGTGCTCCTCGACGGCGCGCCGCGGGCCGCGGAGACCGAGGCCGCGATCCGCGCCGGCGGCCGGCTCGTGCTCGTCGACGGCCCGGAGCAGGCGATCGCGGCGGTCAACGAGATCGCACCGGAGCACCTCGAGCTGATGTGCGCCGACGCCGGCGCACTCGTCGCGCTCGTGCGCAACGCCGGCGCGGTGTTCGTCGGCGCCGACGCCTCCGCGGTGGTCGGCGACTACGTGGCGGGAGTGAATCACGTGCTTCCCACCGGCGGCACCGCGCGGTTCGCGGACGCGCTGCGCGTCGACGACTTCCGCAAGCACATGCACGTCGTGTCGCTCGAGCCCGGCGCGCTCCAGAAGCTCGCCCCGTTCCTCACGACGTTGGCCGAGGCCGAGGGGCTCGCGGCCCACGCCGACGCGATCCGGCGCCGGGAGTCGTGATGAGCCCCACCACCGAGGGCCGCGTGCAACCGCGCGACGACCTGCGCGCGCTCGAGGGCTATCACTCCCCGCAGGTCGACGTGCCCGTGCGCCTGAACACGAACGAGAGCCCCTACTTGCCTCCGGCGGAATTCGTGACGCGTTACGTCGCCGCGTTGCAAGACGTCGACTGGCACCGGTATCCCGACCGCGCCGCGCGCCGGCTCCGCGAGGCGTTGGGGGAGTTCCTCGACCAACCCAGTGAGCGGCTGCTCTGCGGCAACGGCAGCAACGAGGTGTTGCAGACGCTGCTGCTCACCTACGGCGGCACCGGTCGCCGGGCCGTGGTGTTCGAGCCGACGTACGCGCTGCACGCCCAGATCGCGCGCTCGACGGCGACCGAGGTCGTGATCGGCGAGCGCGGCGCCGACTACGCGATCGACGTCGTCGCGGCCGAGGAGTTGCTCCGCGCGTCGCGGCCGTCGGTCGTGTTCGTCTGCAGCCCCAACAACCCGACCGGAACCGTCGAGCCGCGTGAGACGGTCGAGCGGCTCCTCGCCGTCGCGTCCGAGATCGGTGCGTTGCTGGTGGTCGACGAGGCGTACGGCGAGTTCGCCCGCTGGAGCGCGCTCGATCTCGTCGACGACGACCGCCCGCTGGTGGTCGTTCGCACCTACTCCAAGGTCTGGTCGCTGGCGGCGGTCCGGCTCGGCTTCGCGGTCGCGCCGCCGTGGGTGATCACCGAGCTCGAGAAGGTGCTGCTCCCGTACACCCTGTCGGTCCCGACCCAGCTCGCCGGAATTGCCGCGCTCGACTTCCGGCGCGAGATGGAGGAGCGGGTCGCGTCGCTGGTCGAGGAGCGGGGCCGGCTCTTCGCGGCGCTCGCCGAGATGCCGGGCATCGCGCCGGTCCCGTCGGGGGCGAACTTCGTGCTCGTGAGCGTCGACGGCGACGCGCACCTGTTGTGGGAGCGTTTGCTGGAGCAGGGTGTGCTCGTGCGCGACTTCTCGTCGTGGCCGCGCGTCGAGGGGTGCCTACGCGTCACTGTCGGAACGGCCGCGGAGAACGACGCGTTCCTGGCCGCGCTCGGCGCGGTCCTGCCGGAGGTGGTCTCGTGATTCGCAAGGCGGAGATCAAGCGGGAGACGAAGGAGACGACGATCGACCTCGTGCTCGTCGTCGACGGGCGGGGCACGACCACCATCTCGACCGGCATCCCGTTCTTCGATCACATGCTCGAGCAACTCGGCAAGCACGGGG
>CAZLEC010000486.1:0-3948 GCA_964558245.1 uncultured Burkholderiales bacterium
GCGCCGACCGTCGTGATGATGCCGTCGTACGTCAACATCGGCGCGTACGTCGACGCGGGCACGATGGTCGACACGTGGGCGACAGTCGGTTCCTGCGCCCAGATCGGCAAGAACGTGCACCTGTCGGGCGGCGTCGGGATCGGCGGTGTCCTCGAGCCGCCGCAGGCCGCGCCGGTCGTGGTCGAGGACGACTGCTTCATCGGCTCGCGTTGCATGATCGTGGAGGGCGCGCGGGTGCGGCGCGGCGCCAAGGTGGGCCCGGGGTTGATCCTCAGCGCGACGATGCCCGACGGCTACGCCGAAACGGGCGAGGAAGTCGCGCGGGGTGTCATTCCGGAACGCGCGGTGGTCGTGCAGGGGACGCGCATGAAGGAGTTCGCCGGCGGCTCGTTCGGGCTGCCCTGCGCGCTGATCTTGCGCACGCTGGCCGAAGGCGAAGAGCACGACAAGCTGAAGCTCAACGCGCTGCTGCGCGAGCACGGCATCGTGTCGTGACCGATCTGCTCGAGCTGACGGAACAACTCTGTGCCGTTCCGTCGGTGAGCGGCGACGAAGCCGCGCTCGCGGATCTGGTCGAGGCCCGGCTGCGCACCGACGCGCCGAAGCTCGAGCTCTCGCGTCTGGGCGCCAACGTGGTCGCCCGCAGCCGGAGAGGCGCCGGCACTCGGATCGTGCTCGGCGGCCATCTCGACACGGTTCCCGCGAATGGCAACGCCTCGCCGCGCTGCGTCGGCGACACGTTGCACGGGTTGGGCGCGACCGACATGAAGGGGGGCCTCGCGGTTCTGCTCCGGCTGGCCGAGTCGCTTCCGGACGCGCCCGACGGGCCCGACGTCACGTTCGTGTTCTACGACGGCGAGGAGATCGCCGACGAGCACAACGGTCTCCGCCGCCTGTTCGAGGAGCGTCCCGATCTCGTCGCCGGCGATCTGGCCGTGCTCCTCGAGCCCACCGGGGGTTGGATCGAGGCGGGCTGTCAGGGAACCATTCACCTGCGGCTCCGGTTCCACGGCGCCCGCTCGCATTCGGCACGGCCGTGGATGGGCGTGAACGCCGTGCATCGCGCGGCACCCACGCTCGCGCGGATCGCCGCCCACGAGGCGCCGACCGTCACCGTCGACGGGCTGCCGTATCGCGAGTCGCTGCAGGTCGTGCGCGTGAACGCCGGGATCGCCAACAACGTGGTGCCCGATCTGTGCGAGGTCATCGTGAACCGGAGGTACGCGCCGGCGTGCTCGTTCGAGGAGGCCATCGCCCAGACGCGCGCGATGTTCGAAGATGCCGACGAGGTGGAGATCGTCAGCGCGTCACCGGCCGGTGCGCCCAACCTGACGCATCCGCTGGTCGAGCAGTTGATCGGCACGGGGGAACTCCGCGTGCGGCCCAAGCTCGGCTGGACCGACGTTGCCCGGTTCACCGAACACGGTGTCGCGGCGGTCAACTTCGGCCCGGGCGATCCCGAGCTCGCCCACACGGCGGGGGAGCGGGTCGACCGGTCAGACCTCGAGCACTGCTATCGGGTCTTGTCGGCGTTCGTCGGCTGATCCACCCGAGCGCCGCTCGATTCAGATCCGGCGCAACAGCGTGACGACCTTGCCGTAGATCCGGACTTCATTCGGCTCGAACACGAGGTCTTCCATCGTCTCGTTCGCGGGGCGCAACACGATCTTGTTGCGCTTGCGCAGGAACGTCTTGACGGTCGCCTCTTCACCGGGAATGCCGGCGACGACGATGTCTCCCGCGTCGGCATCGGGCTGGACGCGCACGACGACGAAATCACCGTCGAAGATGCCGGCTTCGATCATCGACTCGCCGCGCACCCGGAGCATGAACAGCTCGCCGTCGCCGGTGAGGTCCTCGGGCACGGGCATGAGCTCTTCGACCTGCTCGACCGCGAGCACGCCGGTGCCCGCGGCGACGTCGCCGACGAGCGGCACGTGGCGAACCGGCCGGCGCTCCGCCGCGGAGCCGGTGCTGGGCTCGAGCGTGACCTCGATCGCGCGGGGCTTGCTCGGGTCGCGGTAGAGGTAGCCCTTGTCCTGGAGGGCCGCGAGGTGCGCGTGGACGGTCGAGGGCGACGACAGCCCGACCGCCTCGCCGATCTCGCGCACGCTCGGTGGGTAGCCCCGCTGGCGGACCTCGGCATCGATGAACTCGAGGACCTGGCGCTGCCGAGCGGTGAGGGGGCCGCCTTGGGGGCCGGTGGGCGACTCGATGGGGGCGGGGCTGGGAGCCATGGAGTCACGCTAACACGATCACGCGTTCGGGGCAAACACCCGTTCGCTTTTTGCTTGACATCCGAACACCCGTTCGACCAAGGTGGGTGTCTCACCCGGATGGTTCGATCTCGATCGACGGACCGCCGCCCGGCCGGCCCGATCTCCACGGCCCGATTCCCCAGGCCCGATTCCCCAGGCCCGGTTTCCCCTCCCCACTCAGAGGTTCCTCACATGGTCGCCATGCTGCAAGCCCCGCCCGACGAGTACGTGCCCAGTCGTCCGGCGGTACGGGTTCCGGCCCGCGTCGTTCCGCTGCACCCCCGGCCCGTTCGCCGGGCGGTGCCTGTCCACCGTCAGCCCAGTCCCCGAGTGACGCGCAGCCCGAGGGCCGCCGTTTACCGGCGGCGGCGCCTCTTCGCCGCGGCGCTCGGCTTGGGCATCGTGCTGACGGCGGCGCATGCGGGCGCTGCGCTCGGGGGTACCACCACCGCCCCCGAGCGCAGCCCGCACGTCGAACGGGTCGTCGTGCAATCGGGCGACACGCTCTGGACCATTGCCGAGCGCCTCGCGCCCCACGCCGACCCCCGTGCCGTGGTCGACGCGCTCACCGCGGAGCTCGGCACGTCGTCGGTGCAGCCCGGCGAGCTGATCACGTGGTCGAGATGACGCCCGCCTCGCCACTGCGCGCAACGCTCGTCGGCGCTCGGGGGGTCGGTGCCCGAGCCGTCAGTCGGGGAGACGTCAGTTGGGGAGACGTCGCTTGGGTTCGGTCGTCTTCTGGAGCTCCACGACCTCGCGCTCGAAGTCGGCCAGATCCTCGAAACCCTTGTATACGGACGCGAACCGCAGATACGCGACGTGATCGAGACCGCGTAGCTGCTCGAGCACGGTGACGCCGATGCGGTCGCTGCCGGTCTCGCCGCCCTCGGCGCGCAGCTGCTCCTCGACCTCACTCGCGAGGGCGTCGAGCGCGTGGTCGTCGAGCCGCCCCGATGCCGCGCGTTCGATCCCGTCGCGGAGCTTGTCGCGGTCGAACGGCTCCTGGGTCCCGTCACGCTTGCGCACGACGAGGCCGTGCTCGTCCAACCGCTCGTAGGTCGTGAAGCGTCGCCCGCAGGCCAGGCACTCACGGCGCCGGCGGATCGCGGCCCCGTCCTCACCGGCGCGCGAATCGACGACCTTGTCGTCGTTCTCACGGCAGAAAGGACAGCGCACGGTGATCAAAGTACAACGCGTCGCGACCCGGTTCACCGGCCCCGCGGGCTCGTGCAACCGTGCACGAGCGCAAATCTTCGCGAACGCCCCCTGAGCAGGCTCGATGGAAATCGAAGAGCCTTGCGGCACAGGAATGACAGTGATGTAATACCCTTCCTGTCGCGGTCAGACCGCCGCCAGGGCACAAGATCTTGTGGTTGCCCAGACCACGCCCATCCCCCGCACTTCGTCCCCCACACTCCGTCCCCAGGAGGAATATCCGCACATGGCCAAGGCGCCGCAGCAGCTCGGTATCGGTATCCGCCGTCACTTCACGAGTCGGGGAACCCACCCCTACGACACCGTCGAGTGGGAGCGGCGCGACGCGCGCATCCCGAACTTCAAGGACGGCGGCGACGCCTTCTTCCAAGCCGGGGTCGAGTTCCCCACGACCTGGTCGGTGAACGCCACCAACATCGTCGCCCAGAAGTACTTCCGCGGCACGCTCGGGTTGCCCGAGCGTGAGGTCTCGCTG
>CAZLEC010000487.1:0-3946 GCA_964558245.1 uncultured Burkholderiales bacterium
GCAAGAAGATGCTGTTGGGAATGTCCCGCCACCTCGAGTCGCTCGGACACAAGGACAACGACCTCGTGGTTCTTTCCGCGTTCCAGACCGCCGATCGTTTCTCGGCCGCGACGAAGCGACGCTACGAGAAGCTGGGCATGCACTGCCCGCTCGTCGGTGCGCTCGGGATCGGGATGGCGGACTCTCCGGCGCGTGGAGTGCGCGGTGCGAGCCTCGCACCCGATGATGATCTGGCGGGGGAGTGGACGGTCGTCGTCGTCGGCTCTCATTACGCCGGAGCGTTAATCGCAAAGGACTGTGGTGACACCGGTCCGGAGAGAGACCGCCGCTTCGAGTTCCTCGTCTCGCACGATCGACCCCTTGTGCTCGATGCCGCGCGCTCGCTGCTCTCGAGGCTCGTTCCGCTCAACTGAGCGATGTGTTTCCGGCCGGTTTGATTCGGTGAACCTACAATCGCGAGGACCTCGATGCCCCGTTATTCCGCAGTTGTCCGGTCCGTTTCGGACCCCGCGTCGACGTTTGCGTATCTCAGTCGTTTCGATCGAGCTGCTGAGTGGGATCCCGGGGTCGCCGAAGCTGCGATGGTGACGGCAGAGCCGGTTGGGCGAGGCTCACGTTTCCGGCTGGTGGCGCGGTTTGTCGGCCGCTCGGTTCCGCTCGTGTACGAGATCGTCGAGTTGCTGTCGCCGGAGCGTCTCGTGCTGCACGCCGAGACCAACCTGATCAGCTCGACTGACACGATCACGTTCGATGCCGACGGGTCGGGAACGGTCGTGACCTACGACGCGGTTCTCGAGGGCAGAGGTTTGGCGCGACTCGCCGATCCGTTTCTCGCGATCGCGTTTCGGCGCATTGGTGATCGCGCGGTCGCGGGCCTGCGCGCCCGGCTGAGCCGAGGCGTGTCGCCGTGACGCCGGGGGACCGGCTCCGGCGGTTCGCCGACGCGGCACTCGACGTGAGTGTGGTGGGGAGCTTCAGCCGCGTCGGGTTCGCGGCGCGGCGTGTCCTCTTCGATTGGGATGCCGAGCCGACGGCCGACATGACCGGCGAGGTCGTGGTGATCACGGGCGCGACTGGTGGCATCGGGTTCGCCGCGGCGCGCGCATTCGCGGCGCGCAACGCCGAGGTATGGCTCGTCGGTCGTGACCCTGCGCGCACGGAGAACTCGCGGCGCCAGCTCCTCGCGGCGCTGCCCGCAGCGCACGTCGCGACCGCACTGGCCGACCTCGCCCGACTCGACGACGTTCGCGCGCTGGCCGATCGCGTGCTCCGAGACGCGCCGCGCTTGGATGTGCTGGTACACAACGCGGGCGCGCTGACGCACGAGCTCGTGCGCACGCAGGACGGTCTGGAGCTCACCGCGCAGGTGCACGTGGTGGCACCGTTCTTGCTCACCGCTGCGCTGCTCCCGCTCCTGAAGGCGACGCCGGGAGCGCGCGTGATCACCGTTTCGTCCGGAGGTATGTATACGCACGCGCTGAACCTCGACACGCTTACCGAACCGTCGACGCCGTTCGACGGCGTCGACGCGTACGCGAACGCGAAGCGGGCACAAGTGGTGCTGAACGAGCGATGGGCGCAGCAGGACGGAGCCGACGGCGTCAGCTTCCACGCCATGCATCCGGGATGGGCCGATACGCCGGGTGTGCAGACTGCGCTGCCTCGGTTCCGGGCGGTGATGCGACCGCTGTTGCGCAGTCCCGAACAGGGCGCGGACACGATTGTCTGGCTGGCGAGCGCCCCGGCGCCGCTCGGAGTCAATGGGGCGTTCTGGCTCGATCGGGTCCGCCGGCTCACGAACCCGTTGCCCTGGACGCGAACGTCCCCGCAGGCCGCGAGTGAGCTATGGGCCTGGTGCGCGGGCCACGCGTGCGTCGGTGCCGACCTCGGAAATGCGCCATGAAGATCGCAATTGTGGGGAGCGGCGTGTCGGGCCTCGTTGCCGCCCACCTCCTGCATCCCGATCACGACGTGACCGTATTCGAAGCCGATTCCCGTGCCGGCGGCCACGCGCACACCGTCGATGTCACGATTGATGGCCGCGATCACGCGGTCGACACCGGCTTCATCGTCTACAACGAACCCAACTATCCCCGGTTCTGCACTCTCCTGCGCGACCTCGACGTCGCGACGCACCCCACCGACATGAGCTTCGGGGTGGCCGACCGAGCGTCGGGGCTCGAGTTCCGTACGTCGAACCTCAACACGATCTTCGCGCAACGGCGCAACCTGGTGAACCCCTCGTTCGTGCGTCTGCTCGCCGACATCGTCCGCTTCAACCGCGCCGCGCGCGACCTCGCCGAGACGGCCACCGAGGCCCACGACGAGACCATCGAGGCGTTCGTGACGCGCGGCCACTACTCGCACGAGTTCTTCCGCCAGTTCGTCATGCCGCTCGGCGCGGCACTGTGGTCGGCTGATCCCGAAACCTTCAGCGACTTCCCAGCGCTCGCCTACGTACGGTTCCTGCACAACCACGGGCTGCTGAACACGATCGGCCGGCCCCGCTGGCGAACCATCACCGGCGGATCGCGCACCTACGTCGACGCGCTGACCGCCCGCTTGGCCGGCCGCGTCAGGCTCGCCACACCGGTAACCAAGATCGTCACGGCTGATGACGGCGACGGCCGCGCGTATGTCGAGTTGCTCTCGGCACGCGGTCCCGAACGTTTCGATCGAGTCGTGGTCGCGACGCACAGCGATCAAGCGTTGCGGATACTCGCCGACGCGACACCCGCCGAGCGATCGATCCTCGGCGCGATCCGCTATCAGCGCAACACGACCACGCTGCACACCGACGAGCGCATGCTCCCCGCCAACCGGCGGGCCCGCGCGAGTTGGAACTACGTCATCACCGACGGCTCGCGCCACTCGACTGTCACCTACTGGATGAACAGCCTTCAGGCGATCGAGACCAGCCACCCGTTGCTCGTGACCCTCAACCGCCGCGACGAGATCGACGATCGCGCGGTATTGGCCGAGCTCGACTACTCGCATCCCGTGTTCGATCTCGGCGCGATGTCGGCACAGCGTCGATGGGCCGAGATCCAGGGTCGGCGCGGCCTGTTCTTCGCCGGCGCCTACTGGGGAAACGGGTTCCACGAGGACGGTGTGCAGAGCGCGCACGCCGTCGTCGCGGCGATCGACGCCGAACAATGACGAGTGCGCCGGTGCACACACCGGTACCGACCGTGCAGACGGTCGCCGCGCTCTACGAGGGAACGGTCTCCCATCACCGATTCGGTGCCGGCGCCCGCAAATTTACTCCGCGGCTGTTCCTCGCGTATCTCGACGTCGACGCCCTGCCCGCCTCGCTCGACGCACTCCCTTTGTGGTCGGCGCGCCGGGTCGCGCCGATCCACTTCCAGCGCCGCGACTTCCTCGACGGCACCGAACGACCGCTCAGCGATTCAGTCCGCGATCTCGTCGAGGAACGCCTCGGACACCGTCCTACGGGCCCGATCTTCCTCCTCGCGCACCTCCGAACATTCGGATGGCTGTTCAACCCACTCGCCGTCTACTACTGCTGGTCCCCCCAAGGCGACGAGCTCGATGCGATCGTCCTCGAGGTCACCAACACACCGTGGGGCGAACGCTGCTGGTACGTCTTCGACGCCCAGAACCGCACGAGCGCCCGCGCGCCGAAGGCGATGCACGTCTCGCCGTACCTCCCCATGGACCTCGACTACCACGTGTCGTGGAACGTGCCCGGCCCTACGCTCCGCCTCCGCATCGAGGTCGAACGCGCCGGCATGTCCGTATTTACCGCCGCGTTGCACCTGCACCACAAGCCGCTCGATCGACGCTCCGCGATCAGGATCCCGGTTCGCTATCCCCTGTTGCCATTGCGAGTGTCGGCTGGTATCTACCTCCAGGCCTTCGTCTTATGGCTGCGCCGGACCCCCTTCTACCGACACCCGACGGCTCGCGAGACAACCGGTAACGA
>CAZLEC010000488.1:0-3945 GCA_964558245.1 uncultured Burkholderiales bacterium
CGCCGTTGACGAGCCCGCGGATGACGGTGGTCGTGTTCACGCCGGGAATCAGGGTCGGAGTCTGCGCCACGCCGTTCAGGTACGGCGTGACGATGTAGCCGGCGACACAGCCCGTGGCCGGCGCCGCCCAGCTCACGGCTGCGCCCGGAAACGCTTCCGACGCGGCCGACGGCGACCTCGGTGCCGACGGTGTCTCAGTGCACCCGCCGCTGCCTCCGCCACCACCACCGCCGCCGTTGTTCGCGGCGGGGTAGAACACGTTCGTCGACCCCGACGGTCCGCTCGTGCCGATCGCGTTCGTCGCGGTCACGTAGCACGAGTACGGCGTGCCACCCTGCAGGCCTTGCACGGTGATCGGGCTGCCCGTACCGGTCGCGGAGATCTGCCCGTAGATGGTCAGTGACACGCAGGTGGCGGTGAAGCTCGTGATCGGGCTTCCGCCGTTGGCGCCGGGCGTGAACGACACGAGCAACGCTCCGAAACCGCCCGACGAGGCCGTGCCGATCGTCGGCGGGCTCGGCGCAGTCGCGGTGCCACCCGAGCACGCGCCGGCGAGGTTGCTCGTGACCAACCAGGTGCTGAACACCACGCCGGTCGACACCTTGTCGCCCGAGCCCGGACCGACGGGGCCGGGCCCGCTGGCGGCGCCCCACCAGTTGCACGTCGCGTTGAAGGTCGAGCTCTGCGGCGCCGACGGCGTCGCGTTGCTGGCACCGATCGTCGAGTTGCCCGCGATCGAGTTGCGGTTCGCGGTGAGGTGCACGGTGAACGCGTCGGTCGTGTTCAGCGAGCCGGGCGGCGCCGGCGGGCCCGGACATCCGACTCCGGGGCACGTGTCGACCGCTTCGATGCCCGTAGGGTTCCCGCTGATCGTGTTGCCGGTCAGCGTCGCCGTGACGTCGGCCTGGGAGTTCAACTCGCCCTGCGCCGCGATCACACCCACGCCGTACGGCGCCGTGCCGTTGTTGGTGATCGAGTTGTTGGTGACGCTTGTGCTGCCCTCGTCGAGGAACAGGCCCTCCTCGCGGTTCAGGTTCACCGTGTTGCCCGAGATGGTCGAGGTTCCGGTCAGCTCGTCGGTGTAGATACCGATGTCGTTGCCCGTGACCACATTGTTCGTGGCCGAGACCGCCGGCACCGGGCTCTCACCCAGGCTGTTGAACAGGAGGATTCCGGCCGACTGCGTCTGCGTCAATGGATTCGGACCGCACGACGGGTGATTGCACTCGTTACCGCTCACGGTGCTGCCGCTGATCGAGCCGGACGCACCGCGGGCGATCTCCACGCCGTTCATGGCGATGTTCGTGCTCAAGCCGGGGAGCTGGTCGCCTTGAATCACGCTGTTCGTGATCGTTCCGCTCGAGCCGGAGCCGTCGACGACGATGCCGCCCTTCTGGTAATCGAGCACCTTGATGTTGTTGGCGATCAGGTTTCCTTTGAGTCCGAGCAAGTCCGATCCGGCGCGAATACCGATGCCCTGCTGGCAACCCCACAGGCCCGAGCCCGCGCTGTTGAGACGTTGGTGACGGTGCTCGCCGAGATGTTCAACGTCTCCGAGTCCAACACGAACGCGCCGAAGATCTGGTCGTTGCAGCCGGAGCCGGCTTCTTCGCCGGCCGCCCCGCCGGAGATCGTGACGCCGCTCACCGTGACCGTGCTCCCGGTCGAGCCGCACACGGTCAGGACCGCGCGCGATGCGGCTGCGATGCAGAGGTTGTCGGTCATCGTCGCCGGACCCTGGATGGTCGTCGACGCGGCACCGGCCCCGGTGATCGTGACTGCCTTGTTGGCCAGCACCTGCTCGGTGTAGGTGCCCGCGGCGACATTGACCGTGCCGCCCGGCGTCACCAGGTTGACACCCTCTTGCACGGTCTTCGCGGGGTCGGTCGCGGTACCGGTCGCGCCGTCGTGCCCGGTCGTGCCGTTCACGTAGCAGACCGTCGTGCAGTTCGGCTCGAAGTCGTACACGGTGTTCGCGTTCGAGATGCCGATCGTGAAGTTGTCGATGTTGCCGGCGAAGGTGCCACCGGTGCCGAGGTTGGGCCCGACGCCGTACTTGATCCGCGCCGTCGGGTAGGCCGCCGTGATCTGGGCCCACGAGGCGTTACAGCCCGCGGCCTGGAAGTTGCAGTTGAAGAGCGTGCCGGCGCCGGTGTTCGTTGTCGAGTACCAGGTGCCGTCGGCGGGGTTCATCGCGTCCCACGTCTGCCAGGTGTTGTTGACGACGAGTCCGGCGGTCGGAATGAAGACGAACGTCGTGTACGACGCACCAGTTCCGGCGTAGTCGGTCTCGATGTTGTATGACGGGTACGTGCCCGTGCCGACGCGGTACGCCGAGAAGCTCAGCGCCGTGATGGTCGACAGGGGAGTCCACGAAGAGAGGGGCGCGGGGCTGGTTCCGCACGTGGCGATGCCCCCCTGACAGACGCCGTACGAGTAGTTGTTGAGCCACTCGTGGTTGCCCGAGCCGATGGTCATTGCGAGCGAGCCCGTACCGCCGGGCGGCGTGGCGGGGCCGGTCACGAACGAGTAGGTGCCGGTGTTGCTCGTGGCCTCCAACGCCCAGATGCCGCTGGGGTTGCCGGGGTAGACCGCGCCCGACCCGACCACCACGGTGGTGGATGTGGTGGCGCTCGCCGGCGATGCGGCCAGCCCGACGGCCGCAACCGCGCCGAGCATGGCTACCGAGACGACGACGCTCGAGAGCTTCTGAAACGACCGCAGACGCATGTGTCCCCCAATAGGCACAAGTGCGCGGGCCGCCCAGCTGACATCCCCGCGCCTCTATTCAAAGGAATTCGCGAGGCCACCGCTATGGGCCGGCGCGGGTGGAATTGGAAGGGGGTATGAAGCGTCGTTATCCGTTGGAATTCGCGGCCTTAAGCCACCTCGTTGTTCGATCGTTGATCGGAAACCCGCGATACCCGGACGACGTGTCCGGCTAGGTGTACGGAACGCCTCCGTAAAATTACGAATTTCGGGTGTGATGCACGCCCTCGAATTCGTAGTAAAGGCTCGACCCGTTGTCCGGTCAGATCGCTAACAGGCTGCCGGTACCGGAGTGGGATCCGACGCCGGCGTGCCCGACGGTGGCGCAATGGAAATCGTGCCGTGACCGTTGAGCGCGTCGAGGACCGACTGCGCGGTGGGGGCGAGCGCCAAGCCGCTCGTCCCCGACGGCTCGATCGGCAACGTCATCGCGACCATCGCGTGGTAGCTGCGCAACGCGTCGAAGTAGCGGAGGGCGTCGTCGGCAGTGAAGCCGGAGTCGACGGTGACGTCGGCGAAGAGCGTCCGCAGGAGCGGCCGGGGATCGGTCGAGAGCCGGGACTCGGCCGCCGCCGCCAGTTGGCGCAGCGCCAGCTGCTGACGCCCCATGCGACCGAGATCCGCCGTCGGGTCCTCCTTCCACGTCTGGTCGAGCCACTCGAGGTGGCGGGAGCGCACGAACGCGAGAGCCTGATCGCCGGTGAGCGTGACGCATCCGGCCGGTTCCGACAGGCCGCTGTAGGTGTCGCGCGCGGGCTCGGGGAACCGGATGCGGAGTCCGCCGAGATGATCGACCAGCGCGGCGAACTGCGGGAATTGCACTTCGATGACATGGTTGATCGGCACGCCCAACGCCCGGGTGATCGTGTCGACGAGCAGCTGGACTCCGCCCCGATTGCCGTTGCAATCGAGCTGATCGTTGAACGCGGCGTTGATCTTCTCCTGCCCGCACCCGGGGATGTCGACGAGCAAATCCCGCGGGATCGACACCATGAGAACGTGACGGGTCGATGGATCAATGCGCACGAGGATCATCGTGTCGGTGCGGGCGCCGGAAACCGCGTCGGGGGTTCCGAATTGCTGCTGCTCGCCCGGGCTGCTCACGAACGCACGCGAGTCGCTGCCCACGAGGAGGAACACCTGGGGGTCGGTGGCCGATGCGTCGGCGAGCGGGGC
>CAZLEC010000489.1:0-3934 GCA_964558245.1 uncultured Burkholderiales bacterium
CGCCGAGATCGCGGTTGCCGACGCGGCGACCGTTCCCGCCTCCCACACCAACAACCCCACGCGGCAGTCGTGGAACCACGAGTCGACCAGCCGGGTCTCGGAGGCGCCCCGCTCGACCATGGCGCCCGTGTCGCAGTGCTCGGCGAGCTGACGCTCGACGACGTTGCCGCACGCGCCGGCGCCCTCGACGTCGACCGCGCGCATCGTGTGCCAGGCTTTGTTCGACCGTACGACCGTGTCGCGGGCATCGAGCAGATGGATCCCCCACCACCGGGTCTCGGTGCGATTGCGCTCGACGAGCGCCCGTTCGGTGTTCGCGAGGCGGATCGCGCACAGGTCGTCGCGGCATTCGTTGTCGCTGATCACGTGATCGGCGCCGCCCGCGATCATGATGCCCACTCCCCACCGCAGGCCGTGCTGGTAGTTGGCGCGCACCTCGCACGCCGTCGTGCCCATCAGCGACACCGACCCGGTCGCGATCACGTTGGCGATCACCCGATGACCGGAACCGCCGGTGAGCGCGATCGCTTCGACGTGACAGTCGCGCACGACGACGCGGTCGCCACCGGAGCTGACCACGCACGTCGGCGGGATCATCATGTAACCGGGCGCGCCGCCGGTCACGGTCAATCGCTCGAGCGTCGCGCCTTCGCCCGCGAGCTGCACGCCGAGAGCGCCACCGGCGTCGATCACGACCCGGTTCGCCGCCAACGCCGCCGCCGCGCGCAACGTGACGCCGGCCGGCACGACGAGCGGGAACACCTCGCCGTTCGCGCGGGTGTACCGGCCCGGGCCGACGTCGACCGCGTCTCCTGCGGTCGCGCCCGAGAGGGCCTCGGTGATCGTGCCGTACCGCCGGCCGCCGCGCGCCGCGCCGCCCGGCGGGCGCTCCCCAACCGTGACTCGCTCGCGCGTTCCGGGCTCGATCACGTACCGGGTGCCGAACGGGTGCCGCGCGGCCGCTCGCGCGTCGATCGCGAGCGCACCCGCCTCGGAGCGGAACGGCAGGTCCGAGCCGTCGGCGGTGCACACCCGTTTCGCGTCGAGCCCGGCGAAGCGCGGCTCCGCAGCCGACGCGAGGTCGAACGCGTGCACTGCGCCACCCGCACGCGTGAACCAGTGCTGACCCTCACCGGGCACGTCGAAACGGGTCGAGCCGTGGATCGCCTCGGCGTTCGCGTGCACCCACCCGCCGGCGTCGCGCAGAACCGACTCCTGCAGCTCGGGAATGGTGCCGTCGGCGTCGGGCCCGACGTTGAGGAGGAGGTTGCCACCTTTCGCGACGGTCTCCACGAGCAGCGCGACGACCTGGGCGGCGGTGAGGTGGTCTTCGACGCGCTCGTTGCGGTTCACGCAGAACGAATAACCGAGCCCCCGGCACAGCTCCCAACGGCCGGCGGGGGCAACGTCGGGAACGTCGTATTCGTACACGGTGTAGTCGTGCTGTGAGGCGAACCAGCGGTCGTTGCACACGAGATCGAACGAGCGGTCGGCCGCCACCGCTCGCGCCTCGGCGAGGATCTCGTCGGAGCGCCAGTGTTGACCCGAGTGACCCCAGTGGCCGTCGCCCCAGAGCAGCGCCGGCTCGAACCGCTCGACCAGCTCCCGGATCTGGGGCCGCATGTACGCGTCGACGTAGCGGTCGGGGTCGGGATACTCCGGATGCGCCCAATCGAGGAGCGAGTAGTAGCAGCCGAAGACGTGCCCGCGCCGCCGCACCGCGTCGGCGAGCTCGGCGGTGACGTCACGCTTCGGTCCGAGGTGCACCGACGACCGGAGAGAATGTTGCGTGTCCCACCAGCAGAAGCCGTCGTGGTGCTTGGTGACGTGCACGAGGTAGCGCATGCCGGCGTCGTCGAGGAGCTGCGCGTACGCGTCGGCGTCGAATCGCTCGAAAGTGAGCGCAGGGATGAAGTCGTCGAAGGGCCGCCCGCGGGCGTGTTCGGTGTGCCACGCGACGACCTCGGGCAAGGGGCAGGTCGGGTGCAACACCATGTCGGGCTTGGTCTCGAGGAACGCCCAGTACCAGTCGGCGTACTCGTGCACCGGCGCGAACGCGGGCACGGTCGCGATGTTCGCGTGCACGAACATGCCGTAGCGGCACTCGTCGAACCATCGCATGCGCGGCGAACGTTAGCTGGCGGCCCGGCACCTCGGCTTCCGGGTGGTGCGTGCGCTCCTTTCACGCGACCCGTTCGATCGCGACCCGGACGTCGACGCTCAGGTCGGGGGGGCCGTGGAACACGCCCTTGAGCGGAGCGACGTCGCCGTAGTCGCGACCGCGGGCGACGAGCACGTGACGCTCACCCACCTCCGTGCCGCTCGTGGGATCGACGGGGTACCACTCGCCGAGCCAGGCTTCGAGCCACGCGTGACTCTGGCCGGTCACCGAGTCGCCGATGGTCGCGTCCTCTTGCGGATGCAGATAGCCGGACGCGTAGCGCGCCGGTATGCCGCAGGCGCGCAGCAATGCGATGGCCACGTGCACGAAGTCCTGGCACACGCCTCGGCCCCCGTCGAGCGCTTCGCTCGACGTGGTCGACACGTCGGTGGCGCCGGCTTCGTACAGGAGCTGGTCGCGACTCCAGTTGCTCACCGCTTCGACGACCTCCGCCGGCGACTCGATCTCGGTCAGCTCGCGCGCGGCGGCTGCCACGCGCGGGTCGTCACAGACGACGAACGCCGATGGCGTGAGGAACTCGTAGAACTGGTCGCGGACGTCTTCGGCGCGCAGCCGCTCCCACCCCGAGCCGCCCGGTCCGAACTCGCCTCGCAGCGGGACCGCGCGGCTCGGCGCCGTCTCCACGAGGGACCGGCCGGTGACGACGAGCCGCTGGTGCGGTTCGCTCACGTCGAACGAGCACACCTCGCTGCCCCAGTAGTCGACGTAGCGCATCATGGGCACCCGGGGCACGACCTGCACGCGATGGTCGAGCACGAGTTGGCGGTCGCGGGACGGCGTGAGCCGGGCTTCGTTGTAGGAGGCGAGCGCGTCGCCGGCGTACTCGTAGGTGGTGACGTGCTCGACCGACAGGCGCCAGGTCATCAGGCGCTCCAGCGGATCGCGGTGGACGCGTGGAAGAACCGATCGGCGATCGCGTTGTGGGCCTCGACCCCCGCGCGTTCGAGCTGGCTGAGCTGCGCCGGCAGCGACGCCTCGAGCTCGTCGACGCGCACGAATTCCAGCTCCGCGCACGCGCGGCCGACGAGCCGCCGCGCCTCGCTCTCCGTACCGCGGCGGGCCGGGCCCGGATCGAGGTCGTAGAGCACGCGCTCGGCCGCGCTCAGTGCGTGGAAGACCGAGCGCGGGAACAAGCGGTCGAGCAGGAGGAACTCCACTGCCCGGCTGCCGACCACGCCCCGCCGATAGGTGCGCAGGTACGCCTCGTAGGCGCCGCAGGACCGCAGCATCGCGACCCAACCTTCGGTTCCCCAGGCATCGCCGAGCCGGGTCGAGAGCAGGCGCACGGTCATGTCGACCCGCTCGAGGGTGCGGCCGAGCACGATGAATCGCCAACCGTCGTCGTGGCTCATGCTCGCGTCGGCCAGCCCGGCCACAATCGCCGCACGATCGCGCACCCAGCTGAGCAGGTTGTGGCGGGCGAACGCCGAGCCGCCCCGGCGCGCCGCGAGCGTGGCGTGTGTGGTGTTGATGCTCTCCCACATCTCCGACGAGATCGCTTCGCGCGCGCCCCGAGCGTTGACCCAGGCGGCCTCGAGTGAGTGCGCGATTGAACCGGGATAGCGCGGATCATCGGTAACGAAAGCGATCAGCGCCTCCACTTCGGTTCCGACCGTGTCCGCGGCCTCGCCCGTGCTGCGGCGTCGACGCTTGCGCACGTTGTAGCGGCACGTCACTTGCAGGCGCATCTGCGGGGTGGGGGTGGGAGCGCGAATTTGTTCGTTCTGCTTGGCGCGGGTGAATGACGCCAGC
>CAZLEC010000490.1:0-2111 GCA_964558245.1 uncultured Burkholderiales bacterium
TCCGCAGCGTTACCTCGACACGTACTGGTCGCGCTGGCCCGACGTGTGGTGGCATGGCGACTTCGCGAGTGTGGCCGCTGACGGCGAATGGTTCCTCCACGGTCGGTCCGACGACACGATCAAGCTCGCCGGGAAGCGCCTCGGGCCGGCCGAGGTCGAGACCGTGGTCGTCGCGCACCCATCGGTGTTGGAGGCGGCGGCGGTCGGCATCCCCGACGAGCTGAAAGGCGAGGCGCTCTGGGTGTTCGTCGTCGTGACCCCCGGCGTCGTGGCCGACGACGCGTTGCGCGCGCACATCTCGAAGTGCGTCGTGGACGCGCTGGGTCCGTCGTTCAAGCCTTCCGAGGTGCGGTTCACGAGCGCGTTGCCCAAGACGCGGAGCGCGAAGGTGCTGCGCCGGGCGATCCGCTCGGTCGTGACCGGCGACGCGCACGGTGACTTGTCGGGGCTCGAGGATCCCGCGACCCTCGAGGCGATCGCGGCGAGCGACTGACATGACCGAGCTGATCGGAGCGCGCGTCTTTCTCCGGCCGTTGCGGGCCGAAGACTGGGAAGCGTGGCGCGAGGTGCGATTGCGCTGCCGGCAGTGGCTCGAACGTTGGGAGCCGGTGCCCGAGCCGGGAAGCGCGGATCCCGCGCTCGACTACGAGGCGTTCCGCGCCCGGTGCGCGGCGTGGGAGCGGCAACGCCACTTCGATGCCGCGTACGGCTTCGGGCTCTTCCTCGCCGACGGCCGGTTCGCCGGAGAGGTCAGTCTCGGGAGCGTGCAGCGCGGCCCGTTCCAGATGGGTTACGTGGGCTACTGGATCGACGAGGCGTTCGGCGGCAACGCGTACGTGCCCGAAGGCGTCGTCCTCATCGTCCGCTACGCGTTCGAGACGCTGCGGCTGCACCGCCTCGAGGCGGCGATCGTGCCACGCAACTCGGCGAGTCGCCGCGTCGCGGAGAAGCTCGGCCTGCGCGACGAAGGCACGGCCAAGCGGTTCCTACAGATCCAGGGCACCTACGAGGACCACATTCGCTACGCCATCACGCGGGAGGAGTGGAGCGAACGCGGTCACGAGCTCGTCGTGCGTTTCCTCACGCCTCGCGGCGACGATCGGTGACTTCGTCGTCAGACGTGTCGTCGTCGCGGCGTGGCCGGCGAGCGAACGGGTCGACCTGGCGATAGTGCCGTGAGTACGGTCCGGTGCTCGAACGTCCGGGCAACACTTCCAGCTCGGTCGAGACCGACGGGTACTCCTCGTCGTCGTCTCGGCGGGCCTTGCGGCGGAGTGCGTTGATCATCACTCGCATGTCGCCGCTGACTCGGGGAAGTCGTTCGATCGGGTTCGCCTCAGCGAGCGGCCTCGAGCGCACCTCGCTCGTGAGATCGATGACCGCGGGGGCGTGTGTCACCGGCTCGACGATGTCGATCTCGGTCGCGTCATCGTCGTCGACGGCCGCCGCCAGCGCGTCGTCGGTCTGACCGGCTGCCACCTCGGCGACGAGCCGTCGCCACCGGCCCTCGATCACCTTCGCGGTCGGGGCCGGGATGATCTCGACGGTCGACGCGTCGTCTTCGGTCGCGACGCGGTCGAGCGCGGCCTCGGCGACGAGTCGGCGCCAGTGGTCCTCGGTCTGGTTCCAGGTCGGCTCGAGGACGATCGGCTCGTTCGACAGGTCCGCCATCGGCGCGACCAGCTCGGTGTCGGTCTCGACGACCGGCTCGAGCTCGGCGGCTGCCGGCCGCTGGTCGTGACGGCCCGGCTTCGTCCGCCGGAGCCAACGGCCCGTCGCGCCGGACGGCTCGGCCTTCGGGCCGACTTCCGGCCGCACGTCGACCGTCGGCGCGTCGGAGACGACGACCGGCGGCTCGATGACTTCGGCTGTCGCGACTTCGGTCTCGACGACTTCGGTCTCGATGACTTCGGGTTCGATGACTTCGGGTTCGATGACTTCGGGTTCGATGACTTCGGGTTCGATGACTTCGGCTGCGGCGACTTCGGTCTCGATGACTTCGGGTTCGGCTGCGGCGACTTCGGTCTCGATGACTTCGGGTTCGATGACTTCGGTCTCGATGACTTCGGCTGCGGCGACTTCGGTCTCGATGACTTCGGGTTCGGCTGCGG
>CAZLEC010000490.1:2211-3933 GCA_964558245.1 uncultured Burkholderiales bacterium
TTCGGCTGCGGCGACTTCGGTCTCGATGACTTCGGGTTCGGCTGCGGCGACTTCGACGACTTCGGCAACCGGTTCGCTGGTGTGTTCGGCGGCGATCTCGATGACCGGTGCGGGAGGCCCCGCTTCCGGCTGAGTGTCGGTCCCGATCTCGACCGTGGTCTCGATCGCGGCCGGCGCGGCGACGCGGCGTGCGGGCTTGACCCGACGGCGGCGCTTGGAGGTCTCGGCCGTCTCGGCCGTCTCGGACTCGGCGACGGCTGCCGCCGGCTCGTCGACGGCGAGCCGGTCCCAGCGGCTTTCGAGCGGCCCGGCGACCTCCTCGGTGCCGACTTCGTTCTCGGCCGCCGGCTCGGCAACCTCGACGACTGCCGGTTCGGCTTCGACTTCGATCGCTTCGGGTGCGGCGACTTCGACCTCGGCGACCGGATCGGTGATGAGCTGCGCTTCCGCGGCTTCGGCGAACGCGTCGGGCGCGATCTCCTCGCTGACCTCCGCGATCGGCGTGACCTCGACTCGACGCGCCTTCTTCTCGCGCCGGAGCCGGCGCTTCGTCGTGCCCGCGGTCGGCTCGACAACCGGAGTCGCGGCCTCCGCTCGAGCGCTCGACTCCTCGACGAGGCGGTTCCACCGGCTGGCAGCCGGTTCGGTATCGCCGGCAGCCACTTCGACCGCGGCTGCGACGACTTCGAGGTTTTGTTCGGTTTCGGGTTCGGCGGCTGCGACGACTTCGAGGTGTTGTTCGGTTTCGGGTTCGGCGGCGGTTGCGACTTCGACTTCCGTCGACGGCTCGCCGACCGCGATCGCGGTCGCGGTCTCGATGATCGCGTCGCTGTCGGCTACCGCCGGTTCCTGATCGGCGCCGACGATGATGTCGGGTGTCAGTCGGGCGCCGATGGCCTCGGCCGCGACCTCCGGCTCGATGTGACGCGCGGCCTTTACGCGACGGCGCCGGTGCTTGGTCGGTGTCTCCGACGGCACGACGACCGGCGCGCTCACCTTCCGGGCGACTGCCTCGGCGACGAGCCGGTCCCAGCGTCCTTCGCCGACTCCGACTTCGGGTTCGGCGATCAGCTCGGGTTCGGCGATCGGTTCGGTCTCGAGGATCGGCTCGACTTCGACTTCGACTTCGACTTCGACTTCGACATCGACTTCGACTTCGGCGGTCGGTTCGGTCTCGGCGATCGGCTCGAGGTCGACTTCGACTTCGGCGGTCGGCTCGGTCTCGAGGATCGGCTCGGCTTCGACTTCAACTTCGGCTTCGAGATCGGCGATCGGTTCGGTCGCCGTTTCCGGCGCGGAAGTTTCGGCTGCGAGTGTCGCTTCGGTGTCGTCGCCGGTTTCGATCTCGGCTTCTGCTTCGACCGGTTCGACCGGTTCGACCGGTTCGACCGGTTCGACCGTGAGGTCGGCGGTCGCGGTGGCCGCCGCTTCGGTCTCGGTGTCGACGGTCACTGCGTCGAGCAGGAACTTGGCGCGGCGCGCCTCGTTCTTGCGGCGCCGCCGGCTCTTGGCCGACTCGGGCGAGACGGCCAAGCTCGCGTGCGCGACGGGCTCGGCTGCGAGCCGATCCGCTCGGCCGGCAGCCACCTCGGCCGCGGTGTCGATCTCGACGACCGTGTCGATCTCGATTTCGACTTCTACGACCGGTTCGGCTTCGGCAACCGGCTCGGGTTCCGGCTCCGGCGCGGGAGTTTCGGCTGCGAGTTTCGCTTCGGTGTCGTC
>CAZLEC010000491.1:0-3917 GCA_964558245.1 uncultured Burkholderiales bacterium
GAGGTCATCCGAACCCTGCAGGGTCACCACGAACCCCAGGAAGAGCGCGTGTTCGACGCGATCGTGCGGCGCCTCCGCGACGACGGCGCGCCCTGCGTCATGATCGAGTTCGGCAGCTTCTGGGCCTACTACTCCCTGTGGTTCTGTCACACGCTGCCCGGATCGCGTGCCGTCGCGCTCGAACCGGACTTCCCGTATCTCGGCGTCGGACGCCGCAACGCCTCGCTCAACGGTTTCAACGACCGCATCACCTTCTTCCACGCGGCGATCGGAGCGCAGCCCGGTCACCTGCTCGCGTTCCCCGCCGAGAGCGACGGACAGCCGCACGAAGTCGTGCAGCACGACCTCGCTTCACTGATGAAGGCGGCGAACCTCGAGCGGGTCGATCTGGTGCTCGCCGACGTGCAGGGCGCCGAGACGGTGCTGCTCGAGCGGGCCCGCGGCGATCTCCAGGCCGGGCGGGTCCGTTTTCTGATCGTCTCGACGCACCATCACTCCATCTCCGGCGACCCGCTGACACACCAGCGGGCGCTCTCACTGTTGCTCGACGCGGGCGCGCACGTGATCAGCGAGCACAGTGTCGCCGAGTCGTTCAGCGGCGACGGCTTGATCGCGGTGTCGTTCGACGCCCGCGACAACGATTTCGTCGTGCCCGTCAGCCACGCGCGCAGCAAGGACTCGCTCTTCGGCGAGCTGGAAGTGGATCTCGCCGCCGCGCGCCGGCAGTGCACCGACGCGGAGCAGGCTGCGCGAGCAGCCCGAGATCAGGTCGACCGGCTCGACGACCAACTGCGCCGGCTCACCGCCGAACGCGACGCACTCGGCGCGCAGTTGGCCCAGTCGATCGAAGCACGCGAAGCGCTCGACGCCCAGTGCGCCGGCCTCATCGAAGCGCGCGACGCGCTCCGTACCGAGATCGACGCAATCACCGGCACGAAGGTCTGGCGTTGGGCGCAAGGCCCGCGCGATCTCTACGGCCGCGTCCGCCGGCCCTGACGGGCCTTCATTCCGCCACGCCGGCGCGCTCGAGGAGATGCTCCGCGAGCGACGGCTTCGCGTAGATCGCGGCGGCGATGAGGGCCTGGACCACGAGGGTCTCCGCGTGGTCGGACTCCCGGAAGAACACCGCGTCGGCCCACACCAAGCGATCCTCGGCGGTCGAGCCGGACGCCGTGCGGTAGTGGAAGCGCGCGGACACGAGCAGGTCGATGAACACGAACCCGTGCCGCGCGATCTCGTGGTGCACTTCCGGATACAGCGGTTGCGCCTCGTAGATCGGTGAGAACTCGACCTCGCAGTGCACGACCGCGGCCGAGGCCACCGTGCGGGCGCCGGCGCGCAACACCATCAGCTCCGCACCCTGCACGTCGAGCTTCAGGAAGTCGACCGGACCGGGCGGCAACACGTCGTCGAGGCGGCGCGTCCGCACCCGCTCGGTGCGGACCGTCTCCAACGCCGCGAGCTGGGTGAGATTCGCGTTGTTGGCCTCGTCGAGCGGGAACAACGACGACGTCGCGTCGTAGTTGTTGACGTAGAGCGTGTGCTCCTCGCCGTCGCCGACCGCGAACGGCAAGAGCGTCAGGCTGCCTTCGGTCGTCTCGTTCGCGGCGCGTTCCTCGAGCCGAGCCGCGAGCGGATCGAAGCCGACGATGTCGACGGCGGTCATCGCGGCGAGCGGCGAGTACGGGTGGGTTCCGTCGCCGAGAGACTGGGCGCCGATGTCGACGATCCGGGGCCGACGCCCGAGCGCGTCGAGCGCGCGGGCCGCGAGCTTCGAACAGTGAGAGTCGTCCGTTGCCTGACGACCGCGGTACTCCTCGCTGCCGAGAATCGCGGCGAGCACCGCGGTCGGGTCTCCGCCCGCGTCGAGCGCCGCCGTCCAGGCGGCCATGCTCTCGGGTTCGGCCGACCGGCCGAGCAGCGCGCGGTAGAGCGCGTCGACGTAGTCGTGCGAGGACATCGCCGGCCCGGTCATCGACGTGACACTACGGCGAGCCGGCGCCGACCGACGACGGTCAGTCGAAGGTGACGAGCTGGCGAGCGACCTCGCCGCCCTTGAGCGCCGCGAAGCCGTCGTTGATCTTCTCGAGCGGCATCACCCCGCTGACCAACTCGTCGAGCTTCAGCTTCCCGGCCAGGTACCACTCGACGTACTGCGGCATGTCGATCCGGAACCGGTTGGAACCCATGTTGGATCCCTGCATCCGCTTCTCCATCAGGAACTGGAAGCCGTCGAGCTCTACCTTCTCGCCGAGCGGGATCATGCCGATCACGGTGGCGGTGCCGCCCTTGGCGAGCATGTTGAAGGCCTGCTGCGCGGTGGCCGACAGCCCGATCGCTTCGAAGGCGTGATCGACCCCGCCGCCGGTGAGCTCGAGCACCGCCCCGACGGGATCACCGGCCGACGCGTCGATCACGTCGGTCGCGCCGAACGCGAGCGCGAGGTCGCGCTTCGACGCGATGCGGTCGATCGCGATGATGCGCCCCGCGCCGACGATCGCGGCGGCCTGGATCGCGTTCAACCCGATGCCGCCGCACCCGATCACCGCGACCACCTCACCCGGGCGCACCTTCGCGGTGTTGATCACCGCCCCGACACCGGTCGTGACTCCACAGCCGATGAGCGCGGCCTTGTCGAGTGGCATGTCGGGCCGGATCTTCACGAGCAGGTTCTCGTGCACGAGCAGTTGCTCGGCGAAGCTCGACAGATCCGCGAACTGGAACACCGTCTCGTCACCGCGCCGCAGCCGGGGCGGGCCCGACGGATCGGCCGACAGCCCGACCTTGTCGCACAGATTGGGCCGACCCGTCAGGCAGTACTTGCACGCGCCGCAGAAACCGCTGATGCACGAGATGACGTGATCGCCGGGCTGCACGTAGGAGACCTGTGAGCCGACGGACTCGACGACGCCGGCCGACTCGTGACCGAGCACGGCGGGCACCGGGTGCGGGTACTTCCCCTCCATGAAGTGGAGGTCGGAGTGGCACAGGCCGGCCGCGACGGTGCGCACCAACACTTCGTGCGGCCCGACGGTGCCGATCTGCACGTCGTCGATGACCAACTCACCCGGGATGTGCTCGAGCACGGCAGCTTTCATGGCGGCGACACTAACGATCCGGGCCGGGCGCCTCCACTGAGACCCATGTCACGCGGCGGGCGGCCGCGAGATGCCGATCATCCGTGTGTGGGACACCTCGACGATCGGATCGACCGCCGGCACGAGCGCTTCCGGCTCGGCGGCATGGCCCGGCTGATCATCGACCACCCCGATGCGCTCATCACCACCGGCGGTCACCTCGTCGACCTCTCCGAAGGCGGCTGCCAGTTGCGCTGCCCCGCGCACGTCGATCCGTATCTCGCGGCTCGGGTGCGAATCGAAGTGGCCGGCGAGCCCTTCTGGATGCCGGTGGTCATCCGTTGGGTCCGGCGAGAAGGGAACGAGTGGGCGGTCGGCTGCGCGTTCGACCGACCGACGCCGGAGAAAGTGCTCGCGATTCGCGCGACGTTGGAGTCACGTCATCCGGTGTGCGCCTGATCGTCGACATTCGGCCGCCGAGTCGCACCAAGCCCCTCCGTCGCACCATTGCCTCCGGGCGGTGCACGTGCTGGACTCGCGGGCAAGCGATGGGGGCCGACCATGGGTCGAGGGCTTGCGCGAAGGGGGCGTTGGGGCCGCACCGCTCTGGCAGTGATGCTCGGTTGCGGAGCGTTCTCCGCGATCGCCGCTCCTGCGCGCGCCGCGTCCGCGTGGTCGATCGTCGCGACCCCGAGCCCGCCCGGGCCTCCCGTCGTGTCGACCGCGGCGGTGGCGTGCGCGAGCTCGTCCCGCTGCTTCGCGGTCGGCTCTGCCCGCGACTCGGCATACATCGAGCAGTGGAACGGGATCGGCTGGACGACGAGCGCGGCACCGAGCCCG
>CAZLEC010000492.1:0-3886 GCA_964558245.1 uncultured Burkholderiales bacterium
CCGGTCGAGCGTGAACATCGGCATAACGGTCGTGGTCGACTCCGGTGGCGGTACCGCGTTGCGCGTGGACGCAGGGTCGGCTGATGTGCGTCGGGAGCTCGGCGTGGCCGCGTGGTCGGTACTTGAGCTGCTCGCGCTCGGTGGAACCGTCGACGACTCGGGCCGATTGATGACCTTCAGCAACGCCCGCGACGTCGCACGAAGTCTGGGGATCGGGAAGGATCGAGCGGCTGCCGCATTAGCCGACCTCCGCCAAGCCGGCCTCATCGCCGCGCACGTCGAACGGGATCAGCGATCGGCCCGCTTTGCGCGCAGCCGTTACGAGGTTCTGATCGCCGTGTCGCACGATACGGACGCGGCGCTTTCCGGATGGATCGGCGAACCGGCTCGCCCCTCCCCTGCTCCGACTCGTGTCCGTCGCGCACACACGACCGCCGACATCCCGAACCTGTTCGACCAGCCCACATGATCACGACGCGACACCGACCCCGGTCCACGACGCGATTCCAGTTTCGCCGGACACGGAGATACCGGCTCCGGAACGCCCGACCCGCTGACGCAATCCGGCACCGCGATCGCATAGGCATACGCGTTCCTCGACTCACGACCCGAGATCACGTCTCAGTAACGCGCCCAGAAGTTTCCAACCGCGACAACCTCCCCTCTGCCGAGCAGCACCGCGTCCGCGACAACTGCTCCTCCCCCGTTTCTCACTGCGCAAAATTCCAGCACGCACTTGCATTTGAAATGCGAGCCGCGGTCGTAGCCCGGGTGGCGTCGTGCTGAGCATCGGGAAGTTGGGTCACGGTCAGGAGAGCTACTACCTCGAGACGGTCGCCAGCGGCGCGGAGGACTACTACATCGGCCGTGGCGAGGCGCCGGGCCGGTGGCTCGGGACGATGACCGCCGAGCTCGGGCTCGACGGCCGGGTCAGCGCAGACGATCTCCGTCAGGTGTTGGCCGGTGTTGATCCGATCTCCGGGGACCGGTTTGCCCGGGGCGGGGAACGCCGGGTCCCGGGATTCGACCTCACGTTCTGCGCGCCGAAGTCCGTGTCCGTGCTTTGGGGACTCGGCGACCGCGAAGTCAGCGCCGTTGTTCGCGCCGCGCACGACCGCAGTGTCGACGCGGCCCTGGCGTATTTGGAGGAGCAGGCGTGTTGGTCGAGACGCGGCACCAACGGGTTCGTGGCCCTGCGCGGTGACGGGTTCGTCGCCGCTGCGTTCCGGCATCGCACGAGCCGCGCCGGCGACCCGCACCTGCACAGTCACGTCGTGGTCGCGAACGCGACCCGCAGCGACGACGGCCGCTGGGGAGCGCTCGACGCCCGCCACCTGTATCTGCACGCCAAGACCGCCGGCTACCTCTACGAAGCACACCTCCGCGCCGAGCTGAGCGTCGAGCTTGGTGTCGAGTGGACACCAGTCGTCAACGGCATCGCGGACATCGTCGGTATCCCGTCGACAGTGCTCGATCGGTTTTCGACTCGACGGCACGAGATCGAAGCCGAACTGGCCGAACGTGGCGAGAGCTCCGCCCGGGCCGCGCAGTACGCGGTGCTCGAGACCCGCCAGGCCAAGGACTACGCCGTCGACCCGAGACAACTGCACGCACTGTGGGCCGAACAGGTCGCCGAGATCGGATGGGACCGTGCCGAGCTTGACACCGTGGTTGGCAACACGTCCGTCGACCTGACCGCCGAACGTGTCCAGACGATTGGCAACCGGCTTCTCGACCCTGAAGGACTTACCAAACAGGCCAGCACCTTCGATCGCCGGACGGTCATACGCGCCTGGTGCGGCGAACTCACCGAAGGTGCCGACGTCACCCGCGTCGAACAGCTCGCCGACCAGACCCTCGCCGACCCGCGCGTGATCCCGCTCCAGGCGTCGGCACACGGACCGGTCGGGACCATGCGTCGACGTGCAAACGGACGGGCGATCGACACGCCCGCGACCGGACCGCGATATTCGACCCAAGACCTCCTCGACCTCGAAGGTCGCCTGGTCGACCGCGCCGTCGCTGACACCGACCAGACGCTCGGGGTCGCGGACGAGGAGTGCGTCGTCGCGGCGCTCAGCTTGCGACCGACACTCTCGGAGGAACAGTTGGAGATGGTCGCGACGCTGACCACCTCGGGACGTGCGGTCGATGTCGTGATCGCCGCAGCCGGGACCGGCAAGACGTTCAGTCTCGACGCCGCCCGCGACGCCTGGCAACGCTCCGGACATCTCGTCCTCGGCACCGCCCTCGCCGCCCGGGCCGCCGCCGAACTCGAAACCACCGCCGGCATCCCGAGTCACACCATCACCAGCCTCCTCGCCGACCTCGACCGTGGCTCCCGCGGACCGTTCCCGCCCAACACGATCCTCGTCGTCGACGAAGCCGGCATGGTCGGCACGCGCCAACTCGCACGCGTCCTCGACCACGCCGCCACCGCGCACACCAAAGTCGTCCTCGTCGGCGATCCCCGCCAACTCCCCGAGATCGACGCCGGCGGACTCCTACGCGGGCTCGGCACGCGCATGCCCACCATCCGACTCACCGAAAACCGACGCCAACGAGAGGCGTGGGAACGCGACGCCCTCGCCCAGCTCCGCGACGGCCACGTCGACGACGCGGTCGCCGCCTACCAACAGCACGGACGCATAAGAACGGACAAGACCGCACCCGCGGCCAGGAACGCGATGACCGCCGACTGGTGGGCCGCGTCACTCTCGGGCGACCGGGTACTCATGCTCGCGACACGTTGGTCCGACGTCGACGACCTCAACGCACGCGCCCGCGCCCACCTCCACGAAGCCAGCCAGCTCACCGGCCCGGTTCTCACCGTCGACGAACGCCCCTACCAAGCCGGCGATCGCATCATGACCCTGCGCAACGACCGCCGACTCGGCGTCCGCAACGGCACCTGCGCCACCGTCACTGCTGTCAATCCCGAACAACGCGAGATGAGCGTCCGGACCGACACCGGCACCGAGCTGACACTCCCCGCCCGCTACGTCGACCCCGGTCACGTCCGTCACGCCTACGCGACCACGATCCACAAAGCGCAAGGTCAAACCGTCGACCGGGCATTCGTGCTCGGCTCGGACACCCTCTACCAAGAAGCCGGCTACGTCGCTCTGTCCCGCGGCCGAGCCGAGAACCGCATCTACCTCGTTGCCAGCGAACCTCGGCGCGAAGCCCACGCCCAAGAAGCAACACCACCCGAACCCGTCGAAGCCCTCACCCAAACACTCCGCCGGAGCCAGGCCCAAACACTCGCGGTGGACGCCGGCATCGACCGGGTCGCGATCCGACGCGAAATCGGAGACCTCAAAGATCGGCGAAGACGCCTAGAGACCGTCAAACGCGACTGCCCGCGGGTCCGTTACGACGACGTCGAATCGCTCACCGCCATGCGACAACAAAACGTCGAGAACATTGCCCGGCTGGAACGCGACCTCGCAGCGCTCGACAAGGAACGCGGTTGGCGCAACCGCGACGAGCGACGGGGGCGCCGGGTCGTGCTCACCACCCACATCGGCGCTCGTACCAGCGCGATCGAAGGGCTCGACGAGGCGATCGAACGCGCCCACCGAGCACAAACCGAACGGGACGAGTACCTCAAGAGACATTACGACGAAATGCAAGAACTCCCACAGGTCGAGTACGCGATCGACCGTCGATTCGACCAGCTCGTCAACGCCGACGTCGCTGACCCTCCCTTATACCTCCAAGAGCTCGGGGCTCCGCCCAAAGATCGGGCAAGCCTCTCGAGGTGGCGCCAGGCGGCCGACTACGTCGAGCGCTACCGCGTCGACCACTACGTCACCGACCCCCACCGACCACTGGGTCAGGCAGCCACATACGACACCCGACAGCTCCAAGACCTCACAGCACA
>CAZLEC010000493.1:0-3877 GCA_964558245.1 uncultured Burkholderiales bacterium
ATGTGGCGCACCACCGACAGGTCGTGCGCGATGAACAGGAACGCGAGCCCGAGCTCGTCCTGAATGTCTTCGAGGAGGTTGACGATGCCGGCTTGGATCGACACGTCGAGCGCCGACACCGGCTCGTCGAGCACCAGCAAGTCGGGCTCCAACGCGAGCGCGCGGGCGATCCCGATGCGTTGCCGCTGGCCGCCGGAGAACTCATGCGGAAATCGGTTCGCGTGCTCCGGGTTCAGCCCGACCAGGGCCATGAGCTCTTTCACCCGCGCGAGCTCGTTGCCACGCGCGGTGTGATGGATACGGAGCGGTTCACCGATGATCGCCCGCACCGACATGCGCGGGTTCAACGAGGCGTACGGATCCTGGAAGACGATCTGGATCTTGCCGCGCAACGCGCGCAGCTCGGCCGGCTTCTTGGTCGCCAGCTCCTGACCCCGGAAGCGAACCGACCCCGAGGTCACGTCGATCAGCTGGAGCACCAGCCGTCCGGTCGTGCTCTTCCCGCACCCCGACTCGCCCACGAGCCCGAGCGTGCGGCCGCGCGTGATCCCGAACGACACGCCCGACACAGCTTTGACGCTTCTCGTGCTGCGACCGAACAACCCGCCGCGCAACGGGAATTCCTTCACCAGGTCTTTGACCTCGAGCACGACGTCGTCGTTGGCGGCGCCTGCGCTCGCGCGTGCGGCCCGAGAGCGGGCATCGGCCTCGGCATCGCGCGTCGTCAGCGAGTCGAGCGTCGTGGCGAAGTGGCACGCCGACTCGTGCCCGGCGCTCACCACCTGCATCTCCGGGCGTTGGTTCACGCACGGACCTTCGAGATCCGCGTAGACGCACCGAGGATGGAACGCGCACCCCGACGGCAGGAAGATCATCGATGGCGGCTGGCCCTCGATGCGCGCCAACCGGCCGGCGCCGGCCCGGTCCAGACGCGGCAGCGAACCGAGCAGGCCGCGCGTGTACGGGTGCCGGGGGTCGTAGAACGTCTGGTCGACGTCGCCGATCTCGACGCGCCGGCCCGCGTACATCACCATCACCCGGTCGGCGATGCCCGCAACCACCCCGAGATCGTGGGTGATCAACAGCACCGACGAGCGGGTGCGCTCCTGGATCCGCTCGAGCACGTCGAGCACCTGCGCCTGAATCGTCACGTCGAGCGCGGTCGTCGGCTCGTCGGCGATGAGTACGGCCGGATCGTTCGCGATCGCCATCGCGATCATTGCCCGCTGACGCATCCCACCCGAGTACTCGTGCGGGTACTGCTCTGCGCGCTCGCCCGGGTTCGGGATCCCGACCAGATCGAGCAACTCGATCACGCGATCGTGCAGCAGCTCCTTCGACGGCGAGCTGTGCACAGTGATCGCCTCGGCGATCTGGTCGCCGACCCGCTGCACCGGGTTGAGCGCGGCCAGCGCATCCTGGAAGATCATCGCGATCTGCTTGCCGCGCACGGGCTGCAACGCCCTCTCCGACATCCCCAGCAGGTTCACGCCGCCGAACTCGATCTCGCCGGAGATCACCGCCGACTCCGGCAACAGTCCGAGGATCGCCATCGCGGTCACCGACTTGCCCGAGCCCGACTCCCCCACGATCCCCAGGGTCTCCGCGGCCTCGAGGTCGAAGCTCACGTCGTCGACCGCGTGGACCACACCATCGTGCGTCGGGAAGTCGACCGTGAGGTGGCGAACGGAGAGGATCGACACGGTTCAGAACCTCGACTGCGGATCGAGTGCGTCGCGCAGCGCGTCGCCGAGGAAGTTCACCGCGAGGATCGTGATGAGCAACATGAACCCCGGGAAGAACACGAGATACCACTTGGACGTCGAGTTGATGTAGGGCTCGGCCTGGGCGAGCATGAGCCCCCACGACGTGTGCGGCGGTTGCACGCCCAACCCGAGGAACGAGAGCGCGGCCTCGGCGGAGATCGCGAGCGCAACCGTGAGCGTGGCGTTCACCATGATCGGGCCGAGACAGTTCGGCAGGATGTGCTGCATCAAGATCCGCCGGCTCGACGCGCCCGACGCGCGTGCCGCTTCCACGAATTCCTTCTCCTTCAACGACAGCACCTGCGCGCGCACGACTCGCGCGAGGTACGTCCAGCTGATCGCGGCCAGCACGAAGATGATCGGCGACTCGCCGTGCCCGAAGTGCTGCACCGCGACCGCGAGCAACGCGAGGTCGGGCAGGATCAGGAAGAGGTCGGTGAGCGCGCTCAGCAACTGGTCGGTCAAGCTGCCGAAGTACGCGGCGACCGCGCCGATGGTCACGCCCACAGCCGTGGAGAGCAACGCGACCGCCAGACCGATCGTCAGCGAGATACGTCCGGCGTACATCAGCTCACTGAGCTGGTCGCGGCCGAGATCGTCGGTTCCGAACGGATGCCTCCAGCTCGGGCCCAGGTCGCCCTGCAGCAGGTTCTGCACGTTTTGCTTGTGCGGTGCGAGCCACGTCGCTCCGTAGCAGGCGATCATCAGGATCCCGAGGATCACGATCGAGATCAGCGCAAGGCGATGCCGGATGAAGCGGCGGCGGAAGAGCTGCCAGTTCGTGCGCGCCTCGGGCTCGAGCGCCCCGCGCTCGGGGTTGGCCACCGGCGGCCGCGGCAACGGCTCGGTCAGGCTCACGAGAACCGGATCCGGGGATCGAGCACGACGTAGAGAACGTCGGCGAGGAGGTTCACGAAGATCACCGCGACGGCGCTGAAGAAGAACCACGCGAGCAGGAACTGCGCGTCACCCGTTTGCAGCGCCACAAGGAAGGCCTGGCCCATCCCGGAGATCGAGAAGATCTGCTCGATGATGATGACAC
Organism: uncultured Burkholderiales bacterium; assembly: GCA_964558245.1. GTDB lineage: Bacteria > Actinomycetota > Acidimicrobiia > IMCC26256 > PALSA-610 > JBBQER01. Next base: position 2,809 of record CAZLEC010000493.1, read on the forward strand.
CCGCGATCAGCCCGGCGGTGTCGAGCGCGGTCACGGTGGTGAACGGGATGAGCGCGTTGCGCAACGCGTGCTTGAAGATCACCTGGCGCCGCGGCACGCCCTTGGCGCGGGCGGTGCGCACGTAGTCGCTGTTGAGGACCTCGAGCATCGACGCCCGCTCGAACCGGCTCCACGACGCGACGCTCGAGGCGGTGAGCACGAAAGCCGGCAGCACGATGTGGCGGATGTAATCGAGGTTGAAGCCCTTCACGCCTTCGTTGTGCAACCCGATCGAATAGAAGATCGGGTTGTTCAGATGGAACCAGACCTTCGGGCCCGTCACGAGCAGCCCGATGGCCAACAACCCGAGCCAGAAGTCGGGCATGGCGATACCGAGGTACGAGAGCCCGGTGAAGGCATAGTCGCCGATCGAGTACTGCTTCACTGCGGAGTACACGCCGAGCACGATCGCAACGGCGACGGAGAAGATCGTGCCCCAGAACAGCAGCTGGAGCGTGGGCCATAGCGCGCGGGCGATCATCGACGACACCGGGTCTTGGGTACGCGTGCTGATGCCCATGTCACCACGCGCGAAGTGGGTCACCCACTTCCACCACTGCACGATGATCGGACGGTCGAGGCCGAGCAGGTGCCGCTGCTTCGGGATCACCTGCGCGGAGTCCCGCAGGCGACGGAACTTCGCCAGCGGGTCGACCGAGATCCGCACGAGCCAGAACGTGATGAGCGACGCGATCACGAGCACCGGCACCGACGCGAGCAACCGGCGAATCAGGTATTTCAGCACGCGTCAGCCCCGCCCGACTGATGCGAGCTCATCACGATCGGCCGCATACCATCCGCGAGAACGCTACTTCGCGAGGCCCCACTGATCGATGTTCCAGAACATGCCCTCGATCGGGTTGTCCTGGATCGGGCCGACCACCTTGTCGCTCCAGATCGCGATGTCGGGCAGCGGGTCGAGCGGCAGGGCGGCCATGTCGGATGCGAGGATGTCGTCGGCCTGCTTGGCGTCCGTGCGGCGCACGCTGTCGTCGAGGTTGTTGTCGACCTGGATGAGCAGCTTGTCGGC
>CAZLEC010000494.1:0-3873 GCA_964558245.1 uncultured Burkholderiales bacterium
GCAGCCGCCAGGTGACCATCGGCTACACGAACGTGCAACGCGTCTACGGCGACACTCCGCCGCGGTCGATCTTCCATGACGCCAACGGCAATCAGGTCTCCCTCTACTCGGGCTCGGATCAGAACGGCCGGCTCGCATTCCAGTTCGGGCCGTGGCTCGTGCAGGTCGCCGACGACAACTACGCGATGACCAACAGCCAGCTCGAGACGTGGGCACGCAATCTCACCGGCACCGTCGACGCGAACGGTTACCTCGTGCTCCACGCGAAGGCTCCGCTGAGCGTCGCGAACTGGTTCGACGGCGGCTTCGGATCGTTCGACAAGGGCAATCTCCTGGAGCTCGCGGACCACCTGTATTGCGGTCAGCCGGAGTCGGATACGAGCAAGCACCGGCGCTTCACCAACGGCAACCGCACCCACGGCGTGTCCTGGTGCGACGCGGACCTGCACGTTGTCGCGACCGGCACGCCGAGCTTCGTCGACCTCGCCGATCGTCAGCTGCAAGTAAGCGCATCGACGCCGCCCGTCGGCGAGACGACGACAACGATCGCCACGACCACGACAACCGCTCCGGTCGCCGGGAACACGCAGCCCGCGTTGTCGGCGAGCTTCGTGTCGCCGAACCAGGGTTGGGTCCTCCAGCGCGACGGTCGGATCGACACCACCGCTGACGGAGGCGCGATCTGGAAGGTGCTCGGGCAGCTGGCCAACCACGATCCCGACACCAAGATCCGCTTCGCCGACTCGAAACGTGGATTCGCGTTCAACACGCGCTACTTCTTCACCACGAGCGACGGCGGAAGCCATTGGTCGGTGTTGCACGCACCGTTCTCCGACGTGCTCGACCTCGAGATCTCCCGCGGCGTCGCCTACGCGGTCACGTTTCCGCCGAGCGCTTCGGGTTCGGAGGGCTTCACGCTCTGGTCGTCTCCTACCGACCGCCTCGCGTGGTCGAAGAGTCCCCTCGTGCTGGGAATCGGCGCGGGCGGGGATCCGTCGGAGCAGCTCGTGTTCGCCCGCGGTTCCGGCTGGGTGCTCGATGTGATGCGGACCGTGATCGGCGGGGGCCGGCTCGCGGCGAGCGGGCAGTGGAACAAGTGGAACCCGCCGTGCCTCGACGTCGAAGGTCCGGCGTATCTGACCGCATCGACGGCCGACGATGTCGTCGCGACGTGTGACGAGGGTGTGTGGGGAGGCAACTCCCCGAAGGTCACCCCCGCCATCTCCTTCTCGCACGACGGCGGCGTGACGTTCCAGCGCCACGATGCGCCCGGCTTCGGACCGGTCGCCTCGCCGAACCCGACGACCGCGGTCGTCGCGGCGACCGGCGGGTTGCAACGCACCACCGACAGCGGCGCGACGTGGCGATCGGTCTTCGCCGACCCGCAGGGATTCGGCGCCGACGACCTCGGCTTCACCACCGCGACCCAGGGCTTCGCCATCCTCGGTGACGGCCAGATGCTCATGACCTATGACGCCGGTGCCACCTGGCAGCGCGCGAGGCTGCCATGAGCAGAATCAAGGAGAAGGAGCGCCCGTGAGCAGGTTCGCCGTTGCACTCGTAGTCGGTTCCATGGCCGTCGCGGGCTGCTCCAGCTCGGGCAAGACCGCGAGCACCACGACAACGACACCGTCGGCAACGACGACCACCAGCGGCTCGTCCACCACGAAGGCGCATCCGACCACGACTGCTGCCGGTTCGCACCCCTCGACCACCGCTGCCCCGCACACCACCGCGACCGCGGCGCCGCTCACGTCTTCGTCGCCGGCCGAATCGGCCAGTTGGGTATCGGCGAATCAGGGATTCGCGCTCCTGCGCAGCGGCCAGGTCGATGCCACCACCGACGGCGGCCACCACTGGCACCGGGTCGGCACCATCGGGAGGTCGGGAGACGAGGCGGTCATCCGCTTCATCGGGCCGGCCGACGGCTTCGAGTTCACGCGGATGAGCGGCTCGTTGCTGATCACGCACGACGGCGGCGCGACATGGTCGCCGACCCCCACACCCTTCGCGACCGTCGACGACCTCGCGATCCTCCGCGGCACGATCTACGCCGTCGCGTTCCATCCGGGCAGCCCGGTCGTGTTCGACATCTGGTCGACACCGGTCGCGCACCTCGTGTGGAAGCAAGATCCGCTCACGCTGCCGGTCGGCGCCGGGCCGGTTCCGTTGGAACAGATCGCGCTCGCCCCGGGCACGGGCTGGATCCTCGGCGTGAACCGCACGGTCATCGCGGGCGCCCGGTTGGGCGCCAACGGCCGGTGGGCCAAGTGGACTCCGCCTTGCGCGAACTACGGCGGGGTCGCCGGTTTCACCGCGTCTTCGAGCACCGATCTGGTCGCGGTCTGCAATCCGGGCCCGGGCACTCCTCCGTCGCTGGCGATGACGACGACGATCAAGTTCTCCCACAACGGCGGTACGACCTTCGCGTCGTCGCACAGCATTCCGGGCGCGAGGTTCGGTGTGGGCGGACCGCTCTCGCCGAGCGCCGAAACCGCGGTGATCGTCGACGCCGGCGACCTGCGGCGCACGACCGACAGCGGCGCCACGTGGCACACCGTCGTGAGCTTCCCCGCACCCGGCGGCGCGGTCGACCTCGGCTTCACGACCTCGACGCAGGGATTCGTGATCCTCAGCGCCGGGCAGATACTGATGACGTACGACGCCGGCGCGACTTGGACGCGATCGACGCTGCCATGAACATCAAGGCGAGCACGAACAGCAGGACGCCGGCGGCGAGCAGCTCAACGCGTCGCGCGTTCGTTTCCGAGTCGGAGGCGCTCACCGTCGCGTGACCGCCGGCGGTCAAATGCACGGTCTTCGACTTGCCTCCGGGCGCGTGCACGACAACCGTCATGTGCAACGCTCCCACCAGTTGCGAATGCAGCTGCTGGTCGAGCGTGTTCACGTTGAGGCCGGCAGCGGCCAGCCGCTTCGAGAGCTCGGCGTCGCCGCGGACACCGGCGGAGAGATGCCGCAGGTCGACCGTGATCGCGATCGCGTCCTCCGACTGCAGGAAGCCCCGCTCCCGCGTGATCTTCGGATCGCGCAGGACCCCGCCCGGGCCCGCGAGCTCCTCGATCCGCCGGGTCAGGTCGGGCTGGCCGACGAACGGGTGCGACACCGTGATGGCGTCACCGCCGCCCGCGGTCGGCGCCCATTTCGACACGGTCCAGCCCGCGGCCCGCACGTCGGCGAGTGGCACGGCCTGGGCGAGGGGCGCATGGGTCGTGAGCCTCCGCACGGCACCGGCATCGAGCGCCACGCGCGCCACGACCGTGCCCGTCCCATCGGCTTGCAACGTGACGTCGACCTGCGTGTCAACCTTGCAACCGGCCAGCACGACGACGCAGACGAGCGCGAGCCCCCAAACGCGACGAACCGGCGTGAGTGAGGCATTCATAGGCTGCCGCGCTCACGCCGGTTCGAGGATGACGATTACTCCGGTGCGCCGCTTCCGGCGAGCTCCACCGGCGGCGGCTCGACGGCTTCGATCGTGCGGAACACGATGTCGTCGGTCTCCGCGTCGGCGTCGACCACGATGGTGTCGCCGGCGTGGAATTCCTTCCACAGGATCTTCTCGGCCAGCGGATCCTCCACGAGGCGCTGGATCGCCCGGCGCAACGGCCTCGCACCGAGCGAAGCGTCGTAGCCCTTCTTGGCGAGCAGCAACTTCGCCTCGTTGGTGAGCTCGAACCCGAGACCCTGCGACTCGAGCTGACCGCGCAGACGCTTGATCAGCAGGTCGACGATCTCCGTGATCTCCTCGGTGGTGAGGTGGTGGAACACGATGATGTCGTCGATCCGGTTGAGGAACTCCGGACGGAAGTGCCGCTTGAGCTCGTCGTGGACGCGCTCTTTCATCTTGTCGTA
>CAZLEC010000495.1:0-3867 GCA_964558245.1 uncultured Burkholderiales bacterium
GCACCGGATGGCGAAAGTCGTTGTTGAGCACGAGGGTCCCGACCCGCACGCGCGTCGTCGCGGCGGCGATCGCGCCGAGCAGCGCGAGCGGCGCCCACGAGCTCCCGACGTGGTCGGCCGCCTGCACGATGTCGAAGCCGGCGGCTTCCGCCTGCCGCACCTGGGCGCGCAGCGCGTCGGCGGCTTCGGTGGCGGTGACCTGGAAGCCGAACCGAAACCGCGGCACGGCTACCGATCCGCCGGCCACTCGAGCACGGTCAGTCGCGGCCAGAGCTCCACCCACCGCGCGGCCTTGGTCTCGTAGGTCGAGCGGGGCGCGACCCCGGGGTTCGGTCGCAACACGAAATCGAACAGGTCGTCGAAGCCGTACGGTGCGTACACGTGCGGGCGGCCGTCGACCAGCCGGATGCCGAGGCTGCAGGCGGTCGCGGCGAAGCTGTCGATGGCGGCCTCGCAGCTCTTGTACGGGTCGCACGGGATCCCGAAATGGTCTTCGTACCAGAGGTGGACCCGCGCCTCGTTGCGAACCTCGACCTCGCCGCCGCAGCCGGCGAACGCGTCGGCGGCGCGGACGATCACGTCGTTCTCGGCGTCCCACGACAGATCGGAGTCGTCGAAGTAGATGAGGTCGTAGTCCCGGATGCCGCGTGTCGGCTCGACCCCTTCGAGGACGTTCCACACGGTTTGGAAGAGACAGCCCGCGGCCAGATACCAGTCCGGCAACGACAGCGCGTCGGCTCGCGCGAGGACCTCGCCCACGACGGGGTTGTGTTGCACGAGGGCCAGGAACTCGTCGACGGTCGCCGGCATGTTCGTCAGTCCGGCTCGCGGCCGGTCCACGTGGCGGCCACCGCGAGCAGCTTGTCGCCGTCGGGATCGCGCAGGAACTTCATGTACAAGCCGGTCGAGACGCGCTCGAGGAACGCCCACTGCCAGATCGCCCGGCTGTCGACGCCGCTGATCCGGCTCAGCTGCGCGCACCATTCGAGGCCGACCTCGGCCGCGTCGCGAGCGAGCAGCTCGTCGCTCCAGTCGCGCAACGGGATCGCAAGGTCGTGCGCGGGCTCCGAGAGCATCCCGTCGGGATCGATCAGCTTGAACTCGCCGTGCGCACCGCCGCCGCGCACCGCCTCCAACACGTTCGCCGGATGGGCGTCGCCGTGGATCAACACCGCGGTCGCGGCGTCGAACGCCTTGCTCCGCGCGTGCGCATAGTCGATCGCCTGTTCCACGGTCGCGCGCGGGCACGGCTGACCGAGCCGTTCCCACCGCGCGACGATCGCCTGCGCGACGTACCGTGCTTGCTCGCGCCCGGTGCGCGTCGGCGGGAGGTGAGCGGGGCGGCGCCAGCTCTGGCCGAGCGTCGTCGCGACGATCGCGATCTGCGTCTCGACCGGGAGATCGAGCTCGTCGAGCGACCGTCCGAGCCGCTCCTGGAGCATGGCCCGCCGGTACTCGTCGGCGTTGAGCACCCGCACGTAGCCGCGGCCGTTCGCGAGCAGCAGCGTGGCGAGCTCACGCGCGAAGTCGCCTTGACCGTCGAGTCCGTCGGGGATCCCGAGCTTCAAGACCGCCTCGGTCCCGTCGGCCGCAACCGCCTCGGCGACGTAGCCGCTGCTGCCACCGACGATGGGAACGCCGACGCTGACGCGCCACTCTCGCTCGAGCTCCGCGATCGCGGTGGGCAGGTCGGTGAGCCACTGTTCGCCCCGCGAGCCCACTGCGAGGGCCTTGCGCCGGACCGCCTCCGGCACTTCGATCGGGGCCGAGCTCACCCTTCCATTCTGGTGCCTGCCGCCGGAAGGTGTCCCGGCCCGTACGCCGGGTGGGCCGAGACCTCACCGACGCTGCGCTCCACGTCGAGGTCGCACGCGGGATCACCGCACTCGCACACGAACATTTGCCTGACTGCTTCGGGATCGCCCGAGGCCCACGGCCGTGCGTAGTAGCCGCGGACCTGTCCGACGATCGCGTCGTTCATCTCGCGGAGCAGCGATTGTCGTTCGGCGACCGTCTCGGCTCGCGGGCCGTTGCGCAACGCGGCGCCGAACCGCTCCTCGACGGCCGCCACCAGCTCCGGGATGCTCGCCGAACCGTCGACGATCAGCACGGGCACGTCGTGCTCGCGCGCCTCGCGCTCGATCACGGCGCGGAGATGCTCGTACAGCGCCGCCGGGCCGCCGGTCGTGCCGGCCGCCGCCAGCCGGGCGCGCTGGAAGTCGGCCGTGGGCAACAGCCATATCGAGTGAGCACGCGGGATCACTCCCGACGACACCGCCGAGGCCGGGAGGGGCGAGCCTTCGGCGACGATCAACGGCGCGTGGGGCAGGACCTGCAGGTCGTCGATCACCATGGCGCCGCGCTCGTGGTGCAGCGACATCGCGAGCAACTCCCGGGGCGTCGGCCCGACCCAGCGCTCGGACGGCATGAGCGACTCCCACCGGAGCGCGGCCTCGTTCCCGGCGGCGAGCGCGCGGTCGCGGTGGACCCACGTGAGGGTGTCGGCCGAGGAGAGGCGCAGGCCGTAGCGACGGGCGAGCAACCTCGCGATCGTGGTCTTGCCCGAGGCCGGCGGACCCCCGATCCACAAGGCGTGATCCACGGACCGGCACGCTACGACGCAGCGGCGCGTGGACCCTTCGTCAATTCACGGTTGACGGTGAAGACCCGTCAACGTATGGTTGACGCATGACCCCTGGACCCTCGCTCCAAGAGCTGATCACGACCATTCACGCCGATGCCGCCAGCGACGACCCGCTCGATCAGCTCATGACCGCCTCCCAGATCGTGGCCGAGCTGCAGGAGACGAGTGATGCCGCGCTCGGCCACTTCGTCGACCAGTGCCGGCGCAACGGCCGTTCGTGGACCGAGATCAGCGGCTCGCTCGGAGTGACGAAGCAGGCCGCGCACAAGCGGTTCTCCTTCTGGAAGCCGAGCCTCGAGCGATTCACCGAGCGGGCCCGGTCCGCGCTGCACGCCGCCACCGAGGAGGCGCGCGGCCTCGGCCACAACTACGTCGGGACCGAGCACCTGCTGCTCGGCCTCTTCGAGCCGTCGGGCGGGATCGCCGCGGTGGTGCTCGGCGAAGCGGGCGTCACGCGGTCGCGCGTCGAGGAACAGATCCTTGCCATCGTCCCGCGCGGGGGCTCGGCGATCGGGCCCGACGTGAAGCTGCCGTTCACGCCGCGCGCCGTTGCGTCGCTCGAGCGCACGCTCACGGAGGCGTTGTCGCTGGGTCACAACTACATCGGGACCGAGCACCTGTTGCTCGGGTTGTTCGGTGACACCGGATCACTTGCCACGCGCGTGCTCACGGAGTTGGGCGTGAGCCAAGACCACGTGCGCGCGCAGGTGATCGAGAAGCTGTCGGGCTTCGCGCCGCCCACGACGTAGCCCGACATTTCGCGTTACGGTCGGCGGGTGAGCCCCGCGCGTGCTGCTGCGCCCCGTGACGTCGTGGTCGTGCTGCTCGACAGCCTGAACCGGCATCTCCTCGGCAGCTACGGCGGTACCGAGTTCGAGACGCCGAACCTCGATCGGCTGGCGGCGCGCGCGGTGCGTTTCACGAACCACCACGCCGGCTCGCTGCCGTGCATGCCCGCGCGCCACGACCTGTTGGTCGGCTCGCTCGACTTCCCGTGGCGACCGTGGGGCTCGATCGAGGTGTGGGAGACGGCGGTCACCCGTTCACTGCGCCGCGACGCGGGCATCTCGACGATGCTCGTGACCGACCATCCACACCTCTTCGAGGCCGGTGGCGAGAACTATCACACCGATTTCGGCGCATGGGACTACCTCCGCGGTCACGAGGACGATCCGTGGCGCACGCGTCCCGACCCGTCGTGGATCGGCGCGCCCGCGTTGCCC
>CAZLEC010000496.1:0-3863 GCA_964558245.1 uncultured Burkholderiales bacterium
ACGGCAACGATGCCGAGGTCTGCGAGTCGATGGTCTGGTGACCGGGGTTCCAGATGGTCAGAGTCACCGTGCCACTCGCGGGCGCCACGCCGCTCGAGTCCCAGATCGTCATCTCGCCCGAGTTCTTGGTGGTGTCGTAGTTCTTCGCGAGGTTGCTCGTGCCCGGGATCGTCGAAGTGACCACGACGTCGTGGTCCAGGCTGACGTTGTTGTCCAGCGTCACCTTGGCCGACCAACCGTTCTGGCAGGTCTGCGTCGCGTACACGTGCCCGGTGTTCGCACCGGCCGGGAGGGCCAGGCCCGCCACGGTTGCCACCGCGACACCTGCCACGAGCCCGACTCGACCCGCGCGACCGCGCGCGATTCCAAATACCTTGTTCACAGCGTCTCCCAAAGCCCTACGGCCGACTCCCAAAGTGACCGGTAGAGGGCAACTTAACAGACTTTAGGTATTAACGCCATATCTGTGACGAATATCACTTAAGTCCGATATTGCCGGAACTGGGCGGAAGAATTCTCGCTCTCAGTGAGAAGAAGTATGCCCTAAGTGTGGTCCGCGGGCCAGCGGCCGAGGCACGGCGGGCAGCAGCCGGTGGGTCTCCCGCGCGTAGCTCTCGTACTCGGGGAACGTGCTGCGCAACAGCTGCTCCTCGTAGCACGACCGCACGAGCTGGATGGCGACGAACGGGATCAGGATGAGCGCCGACCAGAGGTGCACCTCGTCTTGCAGGGCGAGGCCGAGGGCCACCCCGATCTCGGCGAGATACACGGGATGGCGGACGATGCGGTACGGGCCGCTCCGCACGAGTTCGCGGGCCTCGGGGATGATCGAGAAATTGTGCCGGAGGTACGTCAGCGCGTACACGCCGAACGCCGTGCACACGACGAGGACGAGCTCGGAGAGCCCGTGAACGACGGGCGGGACGGTCAGGATCCTCGGGCCGTCCTTGAAGTAGGCCGGGAAGGCCAGGAGCATGGTGGTTCCCACGAAGGCCGCCGCCCGGGGGGCGATTCCGGCGGCCCGGCGCTGGGCGCGGGGCCGGGTGACGTAGATCACCACCGGGATGGTCACGAACGCCAGGTACAGGGCCCGTTCGAACGGGCCCGTCATCAAGGCCGCGAACGAGTGGGGCCGGCTCAAGACCTCGTCGTGGAGCAGCGAGAGGTTGTACCAACCCAGGATCCCGAACAGGGCGGCCGGGGCTGCGCAGCCGAACAGGAGATAGCGGAGCTCATCGAGCCACTTCGCCACGTCCCGCCTCTGCCCCATGCCGGGCTATCGGCACCACCCCGAGCCTGCGTGAGCGGCAATGCTCCGAGTGAGAGCTACAGCCGGGTCCAGGAGCGGCGCTTGCGCAACGCCAACGCGGCGCCGGCGAACAGGCAGCCGAGCCCGACGAGGATCGGGAAGTCGCTGTTGCTCCCGGTGCGGGGAAGGCTCCCGCCGCCGGGCGCGGTCGAGGGCGTGGGCCCGCCCTGCTGACCGACCGGTGTCGACGTGACGGTGCCACCCCCCGGTTGCGACGAGGTGGTGGTCGGGCCGGTCGCGGCCGTCGTGGCGGTCGGCAACGTGGTGGTCGAGCCCTGAGCGATCACCGGCGTGCTCGTGCTGGTCGTGGGCGCGACCGTCGAGCTGCTCTCCGGCGGTGCCGACGACGTGGTCGAGCCGCTCGGGATCGTGGTGGTGCTCGCGGCAGTGGTCGTGCTCTCCGGCGGCAACGACGTGGTCGAGCCCTGTTCGACCACGGTCGTGGTGGATCCGACGGTCGTGGACGTCGTGGCCGCTTCGGTGGTGGACGAGGCCGCGACGGTCGTCGACGACGCGACGGTGGTCGGCGTCGTGGTCGTGGCTGCGGTGGTGGAAGACGCGACCGTCGTGCTCGTGGGCGGTTGTGTCGTGGTCGGCGCCTGTGTCGTGCTCGTGGGCGGCAGCGTCGTGGTCGGGGCCTGCGTTGTCGACGCCGGCTGCGTCGTGGAGGTCGGCGCGGCAGTGGTGGTCGCGGCTTGCGTCGTCGACGACGCGCCGGTCGTCGTGGTGGTGCAGTGCGACACGAGATCGACGTTCGTGCTGTCGGTGTCGGTGAAGCCGTCGGGCCAGACCGCGTGCACCGTCAGGGTGATCGTCCCGGTCGTACCACCCGGCACGCTCGTTGTTGCGGCCTCGTTGCCGTTTGCGGCAACGGTCGAGTTGTAGCCGGTGACGGGATACGTCTGCGCGCCGATCGTCGCGACCGCCGAGTCGATCGTCATGATCTCGCTGGTCTCGCTGTTGCCGATCGTCCAGTTCACGATGTGCACGCCGTCGGAGCACACGGTGTTACCGCTGAGGACGGGGTGGTGCGCATACGCGGGAGCGGCGAGCGCCAACAGGGTCGCACCGGCCAGTCCGGCCACGAGCGCGACACGACCAGTTCGACTCCGAGCGATGGCAAAAATTCGTCTCACGACGTCTCCCAAGCATTACCCCGCGACAAATACCTACGGCCCGCGGAGCGTAACGAAGGCACGCGCCGAAAACGGGGATCCCCGAGGCGTCCCGATCGGGGTGCAGAGCGCCGCCGGGGCGGTCCGCGAGCGGCTCGAGGCCTAGAGACCGACCACGGCAACCGGCGTGTACGAGCTGCTGCGACCGCGGTCGCCGAGCTCGCCTTCCGCGTTGTAGCCCCAGCACCGAACCGACCCGGTCTGCATGCGCGCGCACGTGTGCTTGAAGCCGGCCGCGATCGCCGCGACCCCCGACAGCCCCTTCACCGCGACGGGCACCGGATGACACGGCGACCCGTCGCCGCAGTTGGTGGTGGGCGTGACGTTCGGACGGCTGCCGATCTGGCCCCACTGGTCGTAGCCCCAGCACGTCACCGTGCCGGCCCTCGACAACGCGCACGCGTGATCCTCACCCGCGGCGATCCCGACGGCGCCGCTGACGCCGCTCACCGTCGTCGGCCGCGCCGTGCTCTTGAACGTGCCGTTGCCGAGCTGTCCGAAGTCGTTGCTGCCCCAGCACTTCACGGCGCCGGTCGCGAGCACTGCGCACACGTAGTAATAGCCGGCACTGATCGCGACGGCACCCGCGAGACCGTTGATCGCGACGGGCGTCGACTTGTATCCGTTGCCCCAGCACTTCACGGTGCCCGTGCGTAACAACGCGCATGCGCTCACCCCTCCCGAAGCAATCGCGCGCACGCCGCTGAGGCCGATCACGGCGACCGGCTGCGACGACGTCTTGAGGGTGCCGTTGCCGAGCTGGCCCTCGGCGTTGTAGCCCCAACACTTCACCGTGCCCGCGGTGAGCAGCGCGCACGTTTGGTACGCGCCGGCGGCCAGCGCCGCGACCCCGCTCAGGCCCGCGACGGTCACCGGAGTGGTGCTGCACGCCTCGCCGGAAGTGCCGGCCCGGCGGGAGCAGGTCGCCGGACCTTTCCGACTGACGCCGAGCTCGCCGTGGAAGTTGTAGCCCCAACACTTCACAGTGCCACCGCTGAGCAGCGCACACGCGTGATAATCACCCGCAGTGATCGAACGGATGCCGGTCAGACCCGTGACGCTCACCGGCCGCGAGGCGTTGTCGACGCTGCCGTCGCCGAGCTCACCGTCGCCGTTGAGCCCCCAGCACCGCACGGTCCCGGCCGGGAGCACGGCACAGGAGTGCCCGTTGCCGGCGGCCAGCCGGACCGGGGCCGCCGCCGAGGTGGCGGCGCCCGCACCCGTGGGCGGAACCATGCCGCCGGTCAGCGCGCCCGCACCGAGGAGTCCGGCGAGGAGCACCGTGGCGAGCACGGGCGCGGGCCGGCGCCCGCGACCCGGCGCGGGCCTGGCTTTCGCCGATCGCGATCCCCCCAACGCGGCCCCCCGCTCGCCCTCGG
>CAZLEC010000497.1:0-3846 GCA_964558245.1 uncultured Burkholderiales bacterium
CGTCTTCTTCGGCGTCGGTGAGTGTCTCGTTCTCGCGGCGGCTCGTGAGTCGCGTGGCGCGGAATCGCTTGCGGCCGTTGAGCGCGTGCGGCGCCGCTTCGGTCGCGGGCTCGGCGGGTTCGGCCTCGGTCGCGCGCTCGACTTCGGTGGGGGACGCGGCCTCCGAGTACAGGCGCTCCCAACGACCTTCGGCTGCGCTCGAAGTCGGCTTCAGCTCGGACGTCAGATCGATCACCGGCGGAGCCGGAGGCGAGGCCGTGGTCGCGGACGCGCTTGCAGCCTCGACGTCTTCTTCCGCAACGTCGGGCGCCGGTGTGTTGTGGTCGCGGCGGCTGATCTTCGCGGCGCGGCGCGGCCGGCGATCCTTCGGTGCGGGTTCGGGCTTCGACGGTGTCTCGGTCGGCGTCGACGCCGACGGGGGCGCGCCGTTCGCGACCCCCGATTCGGAGATGACCGGTCGTCGCCAGCGTGCGTCGGTCGCGCTCGACGCGTCGGCCCGCGCGCGCAGTTCGCGCTCGAACGGGAGCAATGGTCGATTCGTGACGCGGCTGCTCTCGCCGAGCACGATCGGCGCGCTCCGCTTACGCAGGCGCGAGTGACAAGCCGGGCACCGTTTCTCCCCGCCGTCGAGCAGCAGGGTCAGGCACGTCGGGCAGCGCAACGTCTCCACAGCCGGGCGCTCCTCTTCCCTGAGTCCCGCTACCTCCCGTTGGAGCTAGGTACGAATTCTAGCTGAAGGTGTACACATTCGGTCAATAGGTCTAATGGGTACAAACCCGCGCTCCTGGGGTCGGGGGGAAAGCATCGTGCGAACGTCACGAGTCGTCGGGTCCGGATCGCAGCCGGCGCGCCGGCCTCCAACGTCGTGGGCCGCGTTCGGCCGTGCGTCGCGTCGCGCGCGTCGTCGCCGGTGACACCGACAACGCGTCGTGAAGTTCCGGCGCGGGCTCGTCGGCCTGGGCGCGCGCCTTGCGATGCAGGGCCTCGAAGATCTCGTGGATGTCCGGAGTCGCGACCGGCGGCCGGTCGGGCGCAGGCTCCGCGGTGAGGTCGATGCCGGCAGTGAGATCGATCACCGCGGGCCGGTAGGCGTCGGGATCTCTCGCCGGTTCCGCCGGGATGTTCGCTTCGAACGCGAGCAGGGCTTCGAGCGGCTCGGATTCTGGGGCGGGCGCGAGCGGCTGCGGCCGGGACGGCCCGGTCGCCGGCGAGATGTGCGGACGATGCCACGGATGGTCCGGCTCGCTCGAAGCTTCGACGCGTGCACGCATCGCGCGCTCGAACGGGAACAGCGGACGGGAGGTGATGCGGGAGGCTTCGCCCAGGACGATCGGTTGCCCGCGCTTGCGCAGCCGGGAGTGGCAGGCCGGGCAGCGCTGCTCCCCGCCGTCGAGCATCGTCAGGCACGTCGGGCACCGAAGCTTCTCCATGGCCACCCGCCTCACTCATGGCCGGATTCACCCGTACGACCCGTACGGACCCGTACGGGTATGCAACGGATTATGTCCCCTATCGGGGACGAAACCAACCCTGACCGAGTGACCACGACTGGCGAGCGATCTCCACCGCGACGGCGGCGTCGAAGTCGGGTTGCCACGGGGCCTCGCGCAGCGTCGTCCCGGCCAGCGCGCTGAGCTCCCGGGGCACCCCGGCCGCGCCGGCCGCGAACGCGATGGCTCGCTCGATGAGCTCGGCGTCTGGGTGGCACGCCCACGCGAGGCCGATCTCCGCGGCGCGGGCCCCGTCGACCTTTGCGCCGAACAGCAGCATCGCGGCCGCCGCCTGGGGACCGACCGCCCGGTCGAGCATCCACGCGTGGCCGCCGCCGGGATGCAAGCCGATGCGCAAGAACCGCGTGTCGAAGCGCGCGGACTCGGCCGCGAGCCGCACGTGGCACGCGAGCGCGAGATTCAGCCCCGCGCCCACGGCCGGACCGTTGACGGCGGCCACCGTCGGAAGCGCAGAGCGCAACACGCGCAGGAACCCCTCGTAGATGGAGCTCACCGCGCGGCGTTCGCCTTCGGTGCGCTCGGCCGAGAGCGAGCCCAGGGCCGCGACGTCGGCGCCCGAGCAGAATGCGGGCGCCTCGCCGGTGATCACGACCGCACCGACGTCGGGGTCGGCCTCGAGTGTGTCGAAGGTGTCGACGATCTCGCTCACCATCAACGCCGTCATCGCGTTTCGCCGCTCGCGGTCAACGAGCGTGACGAGCGCGACACGGTCGTGGCGTTCGACAACCACGTGTTCCATCTGGTCTCTCAGTCGCGTCGGATCACAGCCGGCGAGTGCCGGAAGAAGTCTTCGACCTCGCGTTCGTAGCGGTAGGTCGGATGCTTGTCGCCGATGGTCTTCGCCAGGCGCAAGCCGCGCGCGAACGCTTCGACCGTTCCCGCGTTGGTGTACTGGTAGCGGTACCCGGCTTGTTGATATCGCGTGTTGTCGAGCGATCGGCCGAAGCGCAGGAGTTGGAGCGCTTCGGGCGGGAGGTCCCAGAGGCGCAGGAGACGCAACGGCTCGGCGGCGAGGTTGGTCAACCAAGGCGACAGCGGCACGCGCGGTTTGCGTACGAGGGCGCACACTTCACTCCACGGCATGTTGCCGTCGCCGGCGACGTTGTAGACGCCGGGTACGTCATTGGTGGTCGCGTACATGAGCGCGCCGACGACATCGTCTTCGTGCACGAACTGCACGCGCGGATCGAAGCCGAGGATCTCCGGCACGACCGGGCGGCGCAACGCGAGGGCGAACGGCGTGTCGAGATCGTCGCCCAGCACGTTCGTGAATCGCAGGAGGGTGACGTTCACGTGCGGGCTGTCGTCGGCGAAGTCGCGCAGGAATGCTTCCACCTCGAGCAACGATCGCTCGACGTTGGTCGCGGGCGGGCTCGTGCGCACCATCTCTTCGCGGAAGAAGTACGGGTCGGTCTTGGCGGCGCCGTACACGAGGCCGGAGCTCTTCAGCACGACCTTGCGGACCGGGCTGCCCGACGCGCCGGCTGCCGCGAGGAGACTCATCGTGCCGATCACGTTGATCTCGTGGAGGGCGCGACCGCTCGCGCGTGTCGAGTCGACGATCAGGTGCGTGTGCAAGATGGTGTCGACCTGCGTGGCCGCAACGATGCGGGCCAAGATCGAATACGAGGAGTCGGTACGCACGAACTCGGTACGTTCGAGCGGGATCCGCGGATCGCGCGTGTCGACCCCGACCACGACCTCGACGTCCGGTCGCTGCTCGAGCTCCTGCGCGACCCGACCACCCCAATACGTGCTCAACCCCGTCACGAGCACGCGCATCAGACTCGCCCGCTCTGAAGGGCCGCTCGGGCCCGGGCCCAATACGTGCTCAACCCCGTGACCAGAACGCGCATGCGACGGGTTTACCCGAACCACACGCTGCGGCGGGTGCGCAGCATGTCGTAGAGGGCCTCTTGCACGGTGGCTCGGATGCGCTCGGACTCGTCCATCACCCGGCTGCGCGAGTACCGCTCCTGGTCGGGAGCGACGTCGAAGTGCACCGTAGGCAGCACCCGCAACCGGAACTTCGCGGGCAGGTACCCGACGAGGCCGAGCGGCCCCATCATCAGCATGTTCGCCGTCACCGGGAAGTAGGGGAGCCCCATCAGCTTGGCGACACGACTGCTCTTGAAGACGATCGGCATCGCTTCTTCCGCGCCGACCACCGCGATCGGGATCACCGGCACGCCGGCCCGCATCGCGATCTCCACGAAGCCACCCCGCCCGAACCGGTGGAGCTGGTATCGCTCGGTGAATCGCTTGCCCGTCGCTTTTGTCCCTTCCGGGAACACGAGCACGAGCTGACCTTCGTCGTGGAGGAGCCGGTACGCGT
>CAZLEC010000498.1:0-3812 GCA_964558245.1 uncultured Burkholderiales bacterium
TGCACCCTGAGCGCGCATGCGTCGGGCTTCCCACTTCGGTCGTGATCGCGCGACGCCCGCGTGGGTGCTCGCGGAGATCGCGTTGGCCGCCGGCCTCGGGATCGCGGCCGGATTCGGCAACTACGTCGCGGCCGCGTTGCTGTTGGTGCCATTGTTGGTGGTGCTCACTGTGGTGGCCACCGCGCGCACCCGGGCCGGGCGCCCACTCGCGCCGGTGGCGCCGATCGTCGACTTCGAAGACCGCGCGCCGGCCGAACCGGAACCCGCCGACCTCATGACGCGTGGCCTCTGGGTCGGTGTCGCGCTCACGTTGCTGATCGTCGCGGCCGATGCGCAGGGCTTCACCCTCGGCGGCGCGCCCGCGCTCCGCTACAGCCTGCTGATCGTCCCGCTGGTCGCGATCCTCGGCGCGGCCGCGGCCGCGAGGGTCTCACTGCTCGACCGCGCGACGCCCGCCGACCGCTTCTTGGCGGTGTTGGTGACGTGCGGCCTCGTGGGTGCGGTCTACGGCAAGGTCTTCCGGGGCACGAGCAACCCGGCGATCATCATCTTCTTGCCGATGACGCTCGGGTTGGCGCACCTCCTGGTGCGCGCGCCCGCAACCGCGCACGCGGCCGCGCACTACCTGCGCGTGTTGATCCGGATCTCGGTGGTCTTCCTCGTGCTCGGTGTGATCGCCCGCACGTCGGTGTGGCCGCTCGGGCTCCCCCCGCACGTGGCGCACGAGCGCGCCTTCTTCGTGGCCATCGGGCTCAGCGCGGCGGTGTTCTCGCGCCGGCGCGGGGCCGCGGTGGTCATCCTGGCGCTCGCCGTCGTGATGTTCTTGCAGTACCCGGCGGCCACCTGGCTGGTCGTGTTGATGGCGGGTCTGTCGACTGCGTTCGCGACCTCCCGCCGCGGCCGCGACGCGGCCGCAGTCGTGCTGGTCGCGTTCGTGGTGGGCGTACTCGGTTTCGGTTTCGTGCAGGTGCAGGGCGGGCAGTCGTCGGTCGGCAAGAGCTACTTCGCGTCGGTCGGCAAAGGTGACAACACCGATACGAGAAGTCAGCTCTGGAAGGCGGCGGAGGTCGAGATCCGCAAGTCGCCGTGGGTGGGTTCGCTGTTCACGAGCACGTTCACGGTCCCGAACGTCGGCCAGGTGATCTCCGACCGGGGGGTGGGCCAGCGGATCGAGCCGCACAACGACTATCTCGACATGCTCCTGCTGGGCGGCCTGTTCGGACTGTTGTTGTTCGGCGGGTTCATCGTGTCGACCAACGTGATCGTGATCCGGCGCGTCCACCGGCTCCGAGATCTCGGCGCTCGGGCGGAGTGTGACCTCGCCCGCGTCTTGCTGATCGGCTTCAACGCGACGCTGTCGATCGCGTTCTTCAATCCCGAGCTCAGCCAGCTGGGCGTGTCCACGTCGCTGTTCCTGATCTACGCGTTGATGATGACGCTGCGGCCGGCATCCGCCCGAGTGGCGGAAACCCGGCCGTTCGAGCTCGTGCGCGTGGCCGGTTCCCGGTCGTGAGCACGAGAATTCCGGTGAACGCGTTCCGGTAATCCGGCGGCGCTCCCGCAGTGCTGCCAACGCGGACATTTGCCCCGAAGAGGGACGGAAGTAATCTCGCGGGATGGTGGGGGCCGTGGGGGCAGGCGAGATGGGGCTCGATCTGCGCGAGTACGCGCGGCGGATCTGGCGGCACCGGCTGCTCATCGTGGTCGTCATGGTCGTGGCGGTCGGGGGCGCGGCGGCCCTTTCGCTGGCCCGGCCCCGGGTCTATCGGGCCACCGCGCAGCTGATCATCCGGCGCGACGACACCCTCGACCCCGGCACCCAAGACGCACAAGACGAGGCCCGCAACGTCGACACCGAAACCGCGGTGCTGGAGAGCCAGGTCGTGCGCGACGCCGCGCAGAAGGTGCTCGGCCACCGGCCCAGTGTCGTCATCTCGAGCACCGAGACCAGCGACGTCGTGAGCGTGAGCGCCACGAGCGACACCGCCCGCCAAGCCGCCGACGACGCGACCGTCTACGCCGAGAGCTACGTCAACTTGCGGCGCGAGCAGAACACCGACGACCTGCTGCAAGCGGTGCAACAGGTGAGCGGCAAGATCGAACAGATCAAGGGCATCCTGCCCCGGCTGAGGCCCGGTTCGGCCGAGTACGCGTCGAGCCAAGACCAGCTGTCGTCACTGCGCCAGCAGCGCAACGAGCTGCAAGTGTCGGCGAGCCTCAAGGCGGTCGCCGGCGCGCGCATGCTCGCCGCCGCCGACGTGCCGTCGGCGCCCGTCGCGCCGAGGCCGGTTCGCAACATCGTGATCGCGATCGTGCTCGGGCTGTTGCTCGCCATCGGGCTCGCGGTGCTGCGGGAGTATCTCGACGACTCCGTATCCACCCGAGAGGATCTGGAGCGCGCCACCGACGGCCTGCACGTGTTGGGCGAGATCCAGCACGTGGCGCGCTGGCGCGATCGGGCGGAGGCGCAGCTCGTCACTGCCGACGCGCCGAACTCCGCCGTGGCCGAGAACTACCGGACGCTGCGCACCGCGATCGACTTCGTGGCCTTCGACCGTGACCTCAAGAGCATCCTGGTCACGAGCGCGCAGCCCGACGACGGCAAGACCACCACGCTCGCGAACCTCGCGCTCGCGACCGCCCGCGCGGGAGTGCCGGTCACGATCGTGTGCTGTGACCTGCGCCGGCCGCGCATTCACGAGTTCTTCGGCCTGTCGAACGAGGTCGGGTTCACCTCCGTGTTGCTCGGTTGGTCGACGCTCGACGACGCGATCCAGCACGTGTACGGCGAACCGAACCTCACGCTGCTCGCGGCCGGCCCGCCGCCGCCGAACCCGTCGGAGCTGTTGTCGTCGGGGCGCGCGGCCGAGACGATCGTGTCGATCGAGAAGAGCATGACGTCGGGGTTGGTGCTCGTCGACAGCCCGCCGGTGCTCGCGGTCGGTGACTCGCTCGCGGTGAGCGGCCTCGTCGACGCGACGCTGCTCGTGGCCGGCGCCCGATCGTCGTCGCGGCGCGGGCTGCGCCGAACGGTGCAGATGCTCCGTCAGGTCAACGCCCAGCTCATCGGCTCAGTGCTCAACGACGTGCACCTGGCCAAGCGTGATCCCGCGTCCAACGCCTACGGCTACCTGGTGGCGACACCGAACGGCTCGAACGGATCCAACGGATCGAACGGCGCCCACAGCCGCCGCGCGCAACGCAAAGAGCAACGCGCCGCCGAGAAAGCCTCCGGCCAGTAGTCGATCAGAGCGCGGGCTACGAGGTCGGCGCGGGCGCGGGCGGGAGCGGCAGGCCGAGGTGAGCGAGGATGCTCTCGATCGCGACGTCTTGCGCGGCGAGGTGCTGTTGGATCTCGATCGCTTCGTGCAGCACTGCCTCCGCGTCGGCGTAGGTGTTCTCTGCGCGCTTGTCGGAAGCGCTGCTCTGGATGTTCTGGCCGACGATGATGATCGAGAGCAGCACGAGCTGTAAGAACGTCTGGGCGATCCACGAGATGATCTGCGGCTTTCCTGCTCGTATCGCGTCGGGCAGGCTGATCAGCGCGAGCAGGCCGAACGCGTAGGCGCACCACATCGTGCCGACGCCGGTGGTGATCTTCACCGCCAGCCAGGTGTTGAACCGGGCGATCGGGTTGGCGGTCGAGAGCTGGTCGGCAACCTTGACCGGCCCGCTCGCGTGCCGTTGCTCGATACGCGGATGCGGCCTGTGCTCGTAGAGAGTCACCGAACGCGAAGCCTAGGTCCACAGTAGGCGCTCGTCGGTGACCGAAAACAGGGAGCGACGGACTCGCCTCGGAGCAGGCTCTCGGG
>CAZLEC010000499.1:0-3811 GCA_964558245.1 uncultured Burkholderiales bacterium
CGCCAGTGCGTCGTTCACGCCGTCGCCCGTCATCGCCACCACGTGGCCGCGGCGATGGAGTGCGTTCACGATCGCGCGCTTCTGATGCGGAGTCACCCGGCCGATGACCGCGGTCGACTCGAGCATCTCGCCGAGGTCGTCGATCGCCTCGGGCAGATCACGACCATCCACGGGGTGCTCCGCCCCGGCGATGCCGACGCGGGTCGCGACCGCGCCGACCGTCCGCGGGCTGTCGCCGGACACGACCTTGCACGTCACGCCCTGCTCGGAGAAGTAGCGGATGGTGTCGGCGGCATCGCGGCGGATCTGCTCGTCGAAGAGCACGAACGCCCGCGCCTCGAGCGATGGCGGCAAGGAATCGCCGGCGAGTGCCTCGCCGCTCGCGAGCAGCAGCACCCGGTGGCCGTCGCCCGCCAGCACCTCGGCGCGCCGCCGAACCGGATCGTCGGCGGCTCCGCCGACCCAGACCATCTCGGGCGCGCCGAGCACCCATGTTCCGCGGGAGCCGAACGCGGCCGCGCTCCACTTCCGCGCGGAGGAGAACGGCACCGACGCGGTGCACACCCAGTCGGCGGGCGCGGGGAACGCCTCGTGCACCGCGTGCATCGTCGCATTCCGATTCTCGTCGGACGCGAGCGCGCCCAGGGCCTGCCGGATCTCTTCGTCGTCGCCGGTCGACGCGTCGCCGCCCACGAGCTCGAACGTGTCGAACCGGATCTGGCCTTCGGTGATCGTCCCGGTCTTGTCGAGCACGACCACGTCGACGCGCGCGAGACCCTCCACCGCCGGAAGCTCCTGCACGAGCACGCGCCGGCGCGCGAGGGTCACCGCCGCGACTGCGAAGGCCAGGCTGGTCAGCAGCACCAAGCCTTCGGGGATCATCGCCACCACGCCCGCGATCACCCCGGCGATCGCCCGCCGGTTGGAGTCGAACGCGTCGAACTGGCTGAACGCGAGCAGCACCGCGGTCGGCACGATCGCCCACTGCACCAGCTGGAGGATGCGGTTCGTCCCGTCGACGAGCTCCGAGCGGGCGAGCGTGAACCGCCGGGCCTCGGTCGCGAGGCGGCGGGCGTACGCGTCGGCACCGACACGCGTCGCCTGGAACCTCCCCGATCCCGCGACCACGATGCTGCCCGACAGCACGTGCGCGTCTTCGCCCTTGCTCCGCGGCTCCGACTCGCCGGTCAAGAGCGCCTCGTCGATCTCGAGACCGGCGGAATGGAGCACGATGCCGTCGGCGACGAGCTGGTCACCGGCCCGGAGCTCGAGGAGGTCGTCGAGCACCACCTCCGCGACGGCGATCTCGCGGCTCTCGCCCCCACGAACGACCCGGGCGTGCGGCGCCGAGAGCACCGCGAGCCGATCGAGCGTTCGCTTGGCGCGCCACTCCTGGATGATTCCGATCAACGCGTTCGCGACGAGCACGAAGCCGAAGAGGCCGTCCTGCGGCGCGCCGAACACGAGGATGAGCACGAACATCGTGGCGAGGATCGCGTTGAAGCGGGTTAGTACGTTCGCCCGCGCGATCTCGGCGAGTGATCTGCTCGTGCGGTCTTCGACGCGGTTGACGAGCCCCCGCTCCTCGCGGTCGGCGACCTCGCCGCGTGAGAGACCGTCGCCGCCGGTGCGCTGAACGAGCCCGGGAACATCGAGTGCCGGTTCCGTGCGCCCCGGCACTTCGGGAAGAGGCCCGCCGTCCGCCACGCGACGCACCGTAGTTGGGCATCCACTTCCGCACGCCCATCTTCATCACGGCGCCGAATTGCACCGACGGCCGCCCGCCCGGGGCCGGTGCCGGCGATCGCGACAACTACGGTTGACCCAGTCATGCCCACCTGTTTCCACCACCAAGACCGCGAGACCGGCCGCGCCTGCACGCGATGCGGGCGCCCGGCGTGCCCCGACTGCCTCATCCAGGCCGCGGTCGGGTCGCAGTGCTTCGAGTGTGTTCGCGCCGCGGCTCCCAAGCGCGGCGTTCGCATCCGCCAGACGATCGAGCGCGACCCGCTCATCGCGACGAAGGTCCTCATCGGCGTGAACGTGATCGCGTTCGTCGCGATCGCGCTGCGCGACCGAACCATCACCGGGAACGGACGCACGTCGTTCCAGCTCGGCTTGTTCGGCCCGGCCCTGCGCAGCGGCGATTGGTGGCGCCTCCTCACGTACTCCGTGGTGCACTTCGGCTTGGTGCACATCGGCTTCAACATGATCGTGCTCTTGATGGTGGGCAAGGTGTTCGAGCCCGGAACCGGCCCGATCCGCTTCGCGACGATCTACGTCGTGTCGGTGCTCGCCGGCGCAGCCGGCGCACTGATCGCGACCCCTCACGGGCTCAACGGCGGCGCCAGCGGCGGAATCTTCGGCGTCGCCGCCGCGGCCACGCTCGTGATGCAACGGCGCGGGACGCGCTTCTGGGACACGGGCTTCGGACCCCTGCTCGTCTTGAACCTGCTGTTCGGCCTGTTCGAGTCGAACATCTCGATCGGCGGCCACATCGGAGGCCTCATCGGAGGCGCGATCACTGCCGAGCTGATGATGCAGGCCCGGAAGGCCGAGATGCCGGCGCTGGGCTACGTCGGCGCCGCGCTGGTCGGCGTCGCGTCCGTCGGCGTCGCGTTCGCGGTGTCGGGGCGTTAGCTTCCGGTCGAGCTCGAAGACGGCACCAGCTCGACCGCGCCGGTGTCGTCGTCTTCCACGAGGCGATAGCCGCACTGCTCGGCGAGCGCGCTGCGACCGTCGCGGGGCCCGCTCGCCAACACCTCGTCGCCGACATCGAGGCGTATGCGCCCGCGCGGGCGGTAGAGGTATCGCCCGCCGCGCCGGATGGCGAGCAGATGGAATCCCGTGTCGTCACCCAGTTGGGTGCCGCCCACCAGCGCGCCGTCGAGCAAGCTGCCGGCCGCGACGGGGTACTGCACCACGACGTCGTCGGTCTCGCCGAGCGCGACGGCCAGCACCGGGTGCATCTCCTCGTCCTGTTCGACCAGCCACACGAGCTGTTGCGCGGCGTCACCGACTTCCTCGGAGGCCGCGCCCAGGTGGAGCAACCCGCGCAGACCCGACGGGTCGACGGTTTCCGCGGCGGCGCGCAGCACCCACAGCTCGAGCTGCTCGCGCATCTCGTCGAGCCGGTCCTCGAGCTGGCTCACTTGCGCGGCGAGGCCGACGTCGCGCAGGAGCAGCGCCGAGTACGCGAGTCCGACGGCAGCCTCCGACAAGTTCTTCATGTCGACGAGCACGTCGACCGCGCGATCGAGGTCGGTGATCGCCGGCTGCTCCTCGACCGCGGCCGCTCGCCATTCGGGCGCACCGGCGAGCTCCCGGACCTCGGCGATGCCTTCGCGCGCGCCGCGCAGGATCACGACGTCGTCGGAGAGCAGGAGGTCCTCGCCGTCGGGGTCGAACAGCCATTCGCGGCCGCGACGCAGCGCGACCACTCGCATCCCGACCTCCATGGGCAGCTCGACGTCGGCGAGCTTGCGTCCGGCGAGCGCCGAACCGGCGCGGATCCGCACGCGGTGCGACACCTCCTCGGCCGCGGCGAGGTCGGCAACCAACGTGGGCGGGATGCCGAGGCGGTGGGTCACGATGCGCGACACGTCGACCGCGGCGTTGCCCATCCGCTCGATCGCCGAGACGACGTGCAGCACGCTCGACATCTGCTCCGCCTCGCGCTTCGAGCGCGCCGCGAGCACACAGACCTCGCGCATCTCGTGGATGAGATCGGTGAGGCGCTCCTCGAGCTCGGTCACCTCGTCGGCCATGCGCGTGTCGGCGAAGAAGAGCGAGGCGTAGCCGAGATCGACCA
>CAZLEC010000500.1:0-3805 GCA_964558245.1 uncultured Burkholderiales bacterium
ACGACCTGCCCGCGCAAGGCCACGAGGTGAACACGATCGGCCGGGGCGGCGCGTTCGCGTCGGGCATCGTCTTGCCGGTCGTGTCGGGCGTCAACGTCGCGCCCGGCCTACCGGCGTGCCCCGGCCTGCGCGGCCAGCCGTGCCGGGCTACCGCGACGATCACCAACTCACCCGGCTCCTGACGGGCAGTTTCTCCGCGCGGTGGCGGCGTGCATCATTGAGCCGTGGAACCGATCGCACGGAGGCGTCGTCACACCGGTATGAGGCGAATCTCGTGCATGGCCTTGCTTGCGGTTCTCGCGGCCGGATGCTCGTCGGGTGGACACACGGCGCGGCGCGCGTCGAGCACGGCCGCGCCGACGGCCCGCACTGCGTCGGCCACGCCGAAGGAGACGGCGATCGCACTCCAGCGGCGTCTCCTCGACGACGCGCTGCTCCCGCCCGGTGCGCATGCGACGACCGCGCCGGAGCCGGCCGCGCTCGCCGGCTTCGTCCCGCACTCCGATGTCGGCAACCTGCTCTACGCGCACCGAGACTTCACGATTGACCAGACTCCGTACGACCTGTGGCACTGGTTCCAGGCGAACATACCGCGAGGTTTCCGTAGCGGCGGCGATTCGTCGGGGACCGTCGCCTTGCAACAGACGTTCGGAGTCGACGACGACCTCGAGATCCTGCCGCTGAACATCAGCTACGCCGAATTGTCGGTGAGGATCGCGGGCCCGAAACCCGGGCCCGCCTATGTGCGCCTCGACGCCAAGGTCGCGTGGACCCAACCGCGGCCGGCCGGCGAATACGTCCCGGCACGCGACCGTGTGCTGATCGCGAGCACGATTCCCGCGTACGAGCCGGGTAAGCCGGTCGGGAAGCACGTGATCGTCACGGATCCACAGGTGATGGGTCCGATTGTGAAGGCGTTCAACGACACCCGGCTCGAAGCGGCCCCCGATCCGCTCGGCTTCAGGGAGTGCGGTTACGTCGGCGAGAACGCCGTCATCTACCGCCTCGAGTTCGCGTCGTCACCTACGGCCAAGCCCGACATCGTCGCGACGCTTTCCTGCTACGTGATCGGCGTCACGGTCAACGGGCACGCGGCGCCGACGTTGGAGAATCTGCCCGACGCGACGTGGACGCAGATTCGCAAGGTGCTCGGCATCGCCGAACCCACCGTCTGAGGAACGCCCAGGGTCAGCTCGCCCGGCCGGAAGCGAGCGCGCTCTGGTACGCGGACGCGACACCAGGAGTGCGCAGGTCGACCGAGCCGCTCCCACTCGGGAAGAGCGTGCTGAACTTCGTCGCGTCGATCTGGACGGCTCGCGGTTGGCACACGCAGTTCGTGTGCGCGCGGCCGGCGTCGGCGTCGGCTCGGGTCGCGAACACCTTGTTGCTCGCGTGGTGCACGCACGCGTTGCACTGGCAGTGCGTCTTCTGACCGTGCCCCGTGGGGTAGCCCCAGTGCGAGTCGAGACGCCATACGAGTGACGGCGGATCGGAGGCGGCCGCGCCCAACGCGCGGAGCCCGCGCGCGCCGATCGCGAGCGTGCCCGACGCCGCGAGCAACGCGAGGAAGTGGCGCCGGTCGAGGGCCGTCACGGGGTCGCCTCCGCCGGTCGGGGTACGCACCGCGCACCTGTCCTGGGAGCCGTACCTGCTCGCTCGCCGACGATGGCCGGTTCGCGGGTTGGTGCGGCTTCCACGACAGGTGCGACGCGTGCGTTGTCGACGCGCGCCCGCCGTTCCTTGAGTGTTCTCGTCCGGCTGAGTCGGTTGGTCGTGGTCACGGCAGGTTCACCGATGTCGTGCCGCCGCCGACAGCGGTGTCGGCTTGCGGTGTGCTGCCGTCGTGCCGGTGGGCGCGCGCGGTGTAGTTGCCGGCGAGCGCGTCGAAGGTCGCGGTCTTGCCCGCGTTCGAAACGCCGTCGCTGATCCATTCGCCGTTGTTGGCCCGGTGCTCCACCGCGGCGCCGGCTTCACCCGCCCCGACCGTGACCGTCGTCAACGGAAACGTTGCGGTCGTCGAGCTCAACACGCCCGTAGGCGACGAGAGGTTCGTCTCGCCGTGAAAGTCGGCGCGGAACGTGTAAGTCCCCGGCAGCAACTCGGCTCCCGACGCGCCGCTCGCGTCGGTCGAGTCGTCGGTCATCCAGAAACCGTCGTTGCCCTCATGTGCGATCGCCGCGCCGCTGTGGTCGCCGGCGCCGCCGGTCAGGTGGACGGCGACGGGAACGGTGTGCACGACCACCGGTGTGCCGGCCGCGGCCGGCGTCGCCGGAAGGGTCTGGGTCTGGCCGCGGTAGTCGACCCGGAACTGGTAGGTGCCGTCGGGCACGTTGCTGGTCGCGGTTCCATCGGTGCCGGTGGTTCCGAGCGACAGCCACGAGCCGCCGAGGTACTCGACCTGGGCGCCGGCCAGGCCGGCGCTGGTGCTGCTCAGGAGTTGCACGCTCACGCCCGTGCCGCCACCCGCGCCGCTTCCGCCGCCCGACGCGACCGACCCGGCGTCGGCGCATTGACCGGTCGCGACGATGTCGTAGCTCCCGCCGTTCAGCACGACGTCATGCATGTTCGACGCGCTCTGCAGTTGCCCGGCCGCGACGAGGTTGGCTTCGCTCGTGTACTGGAGGTGCTGGGCCGCATACGCCTCCTCGGCGTCGGTGACGACGCGCGCGTCGGCCGAGCACGCCGTGGCGCCGCTGGTCGAGGTGAGCTTGCCGACGGCGAGGACGACAACCCCCGACAGCACGCCGAGAATGACGATCACCACGAGGAGCTCGACCAGCGTGAAACCTTGCCCACCGCGGGCGCGGCACCTTCTCCGACAGTCCACTTCGGTCCTGATCGGTCCACTGCACCGAGAATGAAGGAAACGCAGTGGCGTCGACCCGGCGCGTCAGGAGCTCAGACCGCCTCCAGCCAGGCGCGTGCGGCCGGCGGGGTCCGGAATCGCTGCACGTCGAGGTGCCGGTGCTCGGGATCGCCGAATCGCGCTTCGTATTCGGCGCGCTTGCGCGCGTGCTGCGACCAGGCCCAACGAATCGGATGGTCGGGCTTGATCCATTCGCGTGCATTCTCGCGGTTCCCGTTCCACAGCTCGCGTTGCGTGATCGCGCGCCCGACCGACCGCCGGATCACCTGCTGCATCACCCGCGACCGCGAGTAGTCGAGCCACACGACGGTCGTGGCGCGCTCGAGGACGATCGGCCGGACCGCGCCGTAGTTCCCGTCGACGACCCAGCTGTCGGTCGCCGTAGCCGCCTGCACTCGCGCCCGGAACTCGTCGTCGGGCAGCTCGGTCCACCCGGGCTGATGGAAGATCGCATCGAGCTCGACGAACTCGACCCCGAGCCTCGCCGCGAGAGCTCGACCGAACGTGGTCTTTCCCGCACCGGAGCAGCCGACCACCGACACGCGCATGAGTCGCGATCGTACGACGGCGAAGAAGTGCCAGACTTCGACCATGAAGAAGCTCGCCGACTACGGCATCGACGACCACCCTGCCGGTGATCCGGAGCGCGTGCAGGTCAACTGGATCGTTGCGGTGCTCGACGACTGCGAGGAGTGCGAGGACCCGCGCGTCGAGGTGACGTTCGAGGAGAACGGCCGACCGGGCACCGGACTCGTCGGGCATCTCAGCCCGGCGACCGCTCGCCGCCTGCGCGCCGCGCTCGCAACCGCGCTCAAGGAGATCGGCGAGGACCCGGGCAACTAGGGAGCAGCCCGATCGGGATCATGCCTCGAGCTCCCAGATGAGCGCCATCGGGAGCCCGACCACGGCCGCGCGGACGACCGACTCACCGACGTAGCC
>CAZLEC010000501.1:0-3792 GCA_964558245.1 uncultured Burkholderiales bacterium
TCACCGAGGAGTACGAGGCGTTCAACCCGATCATGCGGGTGCTGCTCGAGAAGCGAGTGCACGAGGGCCTGTCGCGCGACAACGACACCATCCTCGCCGCGCTGAACGGTGGCCTGGCGTGGCACCGCCGCCGGAACGCCAAGGCCGCGGCCGCCGAACAGGCGGGCGCCGAACCGACCCCGTAACCCCGAAAGTCGGGCCGGGCCCGGTCGATCAGACCCGGATGACCTTCTCGGGTATCGCCGCGATCCAGGCGCACATCCAGGCGATCGAGCAGCAGGTCGGCGCGCTCGGCTCCCCCGCCGGGACGACGCCGGCGACGAGCTCCAGCCCGACGACGGGTGCCGACTTCGCGTCGCTGCTCACCGATGCGATGAACACGCAGTCGGCGGTCGGCGCCGGCGGCACGTCCGACACCGGCGACCCGAGCGCCGCGGCCGGCGCGAGCGGAACCGGCCTCTCGTCGCTGCTCGGCGAGGCGTCAGCGCTCACCGGGAGCAACGCGGACGGGGCGCTCGGCCCGACCTCGCCCAACTCGAGCGCACTCACGTCGCTCGCGTCCGCACTGTCCGGCGGGGGGACCTCGACGTCGACCTCGCCCGACATCACGTCACTGCTGTCGAGCCTCACCGGAACCGGGAGCTCGACGTCGACCTCGCCCGACATCACGTCACTGCTGTCGAGCCTCACCGGAACCGGGAGCTCGACGTCGACCTCGCCCGACATCACGTCACTGCTGTCGAGCCTCACCGGAACCGGCGCCGCCGCGGGCACGACGTCGGGCTCACCGAGCGCCACCACGCAGCAGTTCCTCGACGCCGCGCTGAGTCAGCAGGGCAAGCCCTACGTGTGGGGCGCGACCGCATCGGCGTCGGATCCCAGCCCGCCCGCGTTCGACTGCTCGGAGCTCACGAAGTGGGCCGCCGCCCGCGCGGGCGTGACGATTCCCGACGGCGCCGCGCACCAGTACGTGTGGCTCAAGGAGCAGGGCGCGACCATGACCGTGCAGCAGGCGCTGCAGACGCCGGGCGCGCTGCTCTTCCACTTCGCGAGCGAGCCGCAACCCGGCTTGGGAAGCGAGCCTCCCGTCGCGCACGTGGCGATCAGCCTCGGCAACGGCATGACGATGCAGGCGAAGGGCCACGCGTACGGCGTCGGCGTCTTCCCGGCCGGCAACGAGTTCAACTACGCCGGCATGATCCCCGGCATGCAGTAGGAACACCACGCCGTTCTGGCGTGAGCCGGCGGTCTGTGAGACCGCCTGCTCACGCCGGTTCGCAAGTGGGTTCGCATACCCTGCCCGGCGTGACTGTCGACACCGAACGGGGTTGGTCGTTCGCTCGGGCGTGGCGAACAGTGGCCGAGCTCTGCCCCGAGCGCACCGCCATCGTCTGCGGAGAGCAGCGGCTCTCCTTCGCCGACTTCGACGCGCGCGCGGCACGGTTGGCGTGCGTGCTCCGCGACGCCGGCGTGGGGGTCGACGACAAGGTCGCGATCATGTGCGTCAACACCCCGGAGTACCTCGAGACGTTCTTCGCCGCGCAGAAGCTCGGCGCGGTGCCGGTGAACGTGAACTACCGGTACGTCGGCGCCGAGCTCGCCTACCTCCTCGACAACTCCGACACCGTCGCGCTCGTCTTCCACGACGACTTCGCGCCGACGGTCGCCGACGCGCTCGCGACGCTGCCCGCCGATCGCCGCCCGAAGCTGTTGCTCCAGGTCGCGCACGCGGGCGCGACGGCGCCGATCGAAGGCGCCGTCGACTACGGCCGGGCGACCGCGGCCGCCGCGGCCGGCGAGCCCACGGGCCGGGAGCCGTCGGGCGACGACCTCGTGTTCCTGTACACCGGCGGCACCACGGGCAGCCCGAAAGCCGTCATGTGGCGCTCCGACGATCTCTACGTGTCGCTGTGGCAGATGTCGCGGCCGGGCACGCAGCCCCCCGACGTCGAGACCGCGATGCGCACCGGCAAGCACGCGGCCACGTGCCTGCCCGCCTGTCCGTTGATGCACGGCACCGGCCTGTTCATCGCGTTGTCGACGCTGGCCGGGGGCGGAACCGTCGTGCTGCTCGACACTCCCCGGCTCGACGCCGACGCCGTGTGGGACGCAATCGAGCGCGAGCACGTGCCGGTGTGCACCATCGTGGGCGATGCGTTCGCGCGCCCGTTGCTCGCCGCGCTCGACGCCGCGCCCGATCGCTGGGACCTCTCCGCGTTGCGCGCGATCACGTCGTCGGGCGTCACGTGGAGTCCGGAGACGAAGCGAGGCCTGCTCGCGCACCTGCCTCACGTGCTGCTCATCGACTCGCTCGGCGCGTCCGAAGGGATCATGACCCGCACCGAGACGCGCGACGGCGACGACATCGCGCCGGCCCGCTTCCGGGCCAGCGAACGGGTCGTGGTCGTGTCCGACGCGGGCGAGTTGGCGCAGCCCGGCGACGGCGTGATCGGCATGCTCGGCGTCGGCGGCGCGATCCCGCTCGGCTACTACAAGGATCCGGAGAAGACGGCCGCGACGTTCCGCACCGTCGGTGGGCGGCGCTATTCCATCCCGGGCGACTACGCGACCGTCGAGGTCGACGGGACGATCCGGCTGCTGGGCCGCGGATCCGCGTGCATCAACACCGGAGGCGAGAAGGTCTACCCGGAGGAGGTGGAGCTGGCGCTCCGGTCGCACCCCGACGTGTTCGACTGCGTCGTGGTGGGCGTCCCCGACGACCGCTGGGGTGAGATGGTCGTGGCGTTGGTGCACGCACGCGAAGGTCACACGATCGACGCCGACACGCTGAGCGCGCACTGCCGCGAGTCGCTGGCCGCGTACAAGGTCCCGAAGCGCATGATCGTCGTCGACTCCCTCGGGCGATCTCCTGCCGGCAAAGCCGACTACAAGCAACTGCGCGAGCTCGCCGCAGACCGACTCCGAAGCGAGGTACACCCGTGAGCATGTTCCACGGCCACCGCATCCCCGAGGTGAGCGCAGTCGACGCGGAGAGCGGGCAGGCCCAGCACGTGCTGCTCGACGTCCGCAACGCCGACGAGTGGGAGGCCGGGCACGCACCTTCGGCGCAGTGGGTGCCTCTCCCCGATCTCGAAAGCGTCCGCTTCACCCTCCCGATGAACCGCCGCATCGTGTGCGTGTGCCGCTCCGGCGCTCGGAGTGCCCGCGCGACGGAGGCCCTGCAGGGCTGGGGCTTCGACGCCGCGAACATGGTCGGCGGCATGCAGGCCTGGGCCGAGTCGGGCCTGCCCGTCGTCCGCACCGACGGCACCCCCGGAGAAGTGATCTGAGACGCATCAGCTGGACTGGTAGCGGCGGAGGGCGATGCCCGACCAGACGAGCTCGACCACCCCGAACGGCCAGGCGCCCGACAGGAAGCCGTACGCGCTCGAGAGCACGCAACCCGCGGCGAACGCGAGCACGAACTTCCGGTGCCGGGCCTCCAGCGCGTACATCGCCATCATGAAGCTGACCGCGCAGACGCCGTAGATGGTGATCGCCACCAGGCATTTGTACCGCTCGGGCCCGGTCGGGGACGAAGCCGGGGGCCGGTAACCTGCCCGGGTGAACTTCGACCGCGCCGACGCACTGCGCCGACTCGCCGACGAGCACTTCGACGTGCTCGTGGTGGGCGGCGGCATCACCGGCGTCGGCGTCGCGCTCGACGCGGCAACCCGCGGCCTGCGCACCGCGTTGGTCGAGCGGGACGACTTCGCCTCCGGTACGTCGTCGAAGTCGTCGAAGCTGGTGCACGGCGGGATCCGCTACCTCCAGCAGCGCGAGGTCGGGCTC
>CAZLEC010000502.1:0-3790 GCA_964558245.1 uncultured Burkholderiales bacterium
TGTTGCCATAGTCGCGGTTGCGGCGTGAGACATGATGGCCGTGTTCGGGCTGGTGACGGAGCTGAGGACGGTCTTTGCGGGTATTCCTTTCCCGGTGACCGAGCCGCGAACCTGGCTGGAGGTGAATCGGGCTTTGGAAGACGCGTTTGTGATCAGTCGGGAGCCGGCAACGATGTGACCGCCGATCGGTTTACACACTGCGTTGCTCACAGTCAGGATGGTTTCTGATCCGACGCCGCCGGGCGCGACGTGGATGACGGCCGTGTTGTTGCCCGGCGTGCACGAAGTGCCGGTTGGAATTGTCTTGCAACTCATCAGTTCGAAGCCCGGGCTTGGTGCTTCGGTGACGGCGACTGTTGCTCCGGCGAGTACTTCGATCGACGGGGAGCACACGCCGGCTGGGATAGTGACGACGTGTCCTTCCACGGTGAACGAGAACTTCGTTCCCGAGGGCGCGGGTCCGTTCTCGAGCACCTTGCAGATTTCCAGATGCCCGGTCGTGCCATCGGTGTAGGTGACTTCCGTCACCGGTTGGGCGAGCGCGATGGTGACGGTTCCGGCCGTGACGTTGATCGTCGAAGACGATGATGTTGTGATCGACGTGACTTGGTCGCCGGGTGGGATCTCTTCGGCGATGGTCACGGTCGATCCGATCACAAAGTTGGATCCCGGCCCGACGAGTTCGCAGTAGCCACCTGGTGGGGGACCGGCCGGGACCGTGACGAAGGTCGTTGCCCCGCTCGAGGTTGTGATCTCGAACTTGAAAAGGGTTCCGACGGCGATGCCGAAGCCGGCGACTTTGCAAATCTTCAGTGTCCCGCAGGGGATCCCGCTAGGTCCGACCACACCTACGGCGCCGGTGCCCCCGGATCCGCCAGTGACGCACGATGCTCCACACGGACCCGGCGTCACCGTGATGTCGTAGTCGAGACCCGTGTAGTTCCCGCTGGAGTCGAAGACGACGAAGTCGATGACGTTGGTACCTGTGCGGAAGAGTCCGGAGATGTTGGTGGCGGAGTCCGGTAACGCGAGGCCCGTGGCCCCGAAGTTCGAGGTGGAAGAGGAGGAGGTTTGGTGCGCGATGAGATGGCCATTGAGGAAGACGCCGACCTGGTTGTCGGCCCGTGCCGTTCCGCTCAACGTGGCGTTCGGACACGACAGCGAGAACGACGCGTCGTAGACGTAATAGTCGGGTTCGCTCTCGTGGAGGTCGGAGCTGCTGCTCTCGGGACCCACCCACCTCGAATCCGCGGTCGGTGCAGCCCAAACCGGTGTCGTAACGACGAGCGGATTCTTCGTGTCGCTGCCGTTCACTCCGCTGACCGTTGAGTCACACGGCGGGTTCAATGCGGCGCCCGTCGACGAGGTGGAGGGGTCGACCGTAACCGATGTCGGAGTTGGCGTTGGCTGGTAGCAGAAAGACGTGGCCGTATCAAAGCCGTTCGCGTTTTCCGCCGCGACGGTGCCACTTTTCAGAGAGATCGGCGGCGCATTCTGAGCTTGAGCCGCGACGACGACAGTGGGAATGATGCCTACTGTCAGAAGTGTCGCGACGGCTACGAGTGCGCCGATACGGAAGCGGCCGTCCTCGTTTGTCGGGAACCGTTGCTGGCGAACAGTCGGGCTTGAACGCGTCATCGTGTCCCCGCCTTGCGTTGGATCTGTGCGTCGTTGCACGCGCCCGCTGGTCGACGATCCCACCCGAGGTCAGTTGCCAGAACAACTCAAGAAGATTCTGACAGCAACGCTTGTATCAGTCTATACCTAGTGTTAACCGGTTGGATATCTGCCATTTTGTTCCTCGATACTTTCGCTTTGTCGTGCGTGAGACTTTGGCACCGGTGTTGCACGTGGTGCTCGAGAATGATTACGGTTCCGCGACTTAAGCGGAACGGAACGGGGCAGACCTTGTGGCGCTGCGGGTCGCGAGAGCGGCATGTCGCACCCCCTGACCATGGGGGTCCATGGACCTCGCGCGAATAGGCGCTGCTGCTGGCGTCGGTCCGCGCGAGGCGCGAGGGTTCAAGGTCCTGCCACCCTGTCGCACGGACAGAGCAGGTGCTTGCGCAAACCGGTTCCGCCCGGCGGCAGCACCTGACGGATGGACGATTGATTCGAATTCGCTCTTGACGGGCGCGGGGCGCTTGACGTCAGGGCGATTCACCTCGGAGCCGATCGACCCGCGTGCGAAGTCCGTACCAATTTCACCCACCCGCGCGGACTTGGTCGGGCTGAGAGGGCACGTGTTGGCTGAGAGCGCGAACAGCGTCTTGATCGTTGTCGCTGAGTTGCTGCGCGCCGTCATGGACTCCGCGAGGTTGCGTCGAAAGCCCGGGCAGCCGTGTCGGAGTAACCCGCGTCAACGAGCGTCAGCCAGGGTTCGTCGTCTTGGCAAGCTCTAGGGACACGAGCTGGCGTGACACGCCCCAGGCGCTGGCGATGTCGGTGATCGTCATGCCGTCCGCGTTCAGGAGGCGCCACACCGCGAGGCGAAAGGCACCTCGCTCGTCGTCCAGCCTTTCCAGCTGTTCATTCAAGCTCGACCGGGCGGTGGCCACGTCGGCGAGCGGCCCCACCTCGGAAGCCGAACCGCCTGCGGCGAAGGGAGCTCGGCTCGCTTCCAACGCGGACTGGTACGAGCGCAGCTCTGCACTTGCGCCGGCGGCGGCCTCGATCAGGGCATCGAGGCGAGCGACGGCTTCCTGGTGGAGTTCGGTCGGCGGTCGGCGCGACGGCTCGTGCGTTCCGGGAGCCATGCGGCCACCATAGGACCGTGGGACTCGGAAGTCACCGCGAATCGGCCTGTCCCCCGCACATTGGGCGGGCGTACCCTGCGCCGGGCGAAGTCGACCAACTCGCAGTCATGCTGAGATCGACCAGCGCGACCCGTCGTGGGCGAGCAATTGGGACGCGGCATTCGAATCAAGCACGTGATTACCTTCGCAATCCAGAGGTAGAGGCAACGCAAGTTTGCCGAGCGCGCGTGAATCACGACTCGTCTTGCCGAGCCTCCGCTTGTCGGTGAAGCCAGGCAACGCCGGCGCCGGTTTCTTGCGCAAGCCGGTCAATCTTCTCGAGTGCGCTGATCGCCTCCGCTCGGCACGTCTTCGCGACGCGCGGCTTCGAAGGCTCGTCGCTCGACGAGATTGCGGACGCGGCCGGCTACACGCGTGGTGCGATCTACCGGCATTTCGCGAATAAGGAGGACCTCCTCCTCGCGGTTGCCGACACCGTCAATACCGAAGCGCTCGACACCTTCGCCGAAGAGCTTGACCTCGAAGAGAGCTCAGCGCTGGACGACAACCGCCACTACGCGGCGATGTTCATGAAGGCGTTGACCGGTAACAACGAGATGTGGGCGCTGAGCCTCGAGTTGGAGCCTCTGCCAATATCGCAACCCGGTAGTGCGCGAACGCTCCGCGGATTCACGTCGTCGGCACGGTGCGAGAGTCGCAGCTTTTCTGGAGCATTACTCGGCCGCGCAAGGGATCGCGCTCGAGGTTCCGGCAGAAACCGTTGCCGCGATCTTGCTCATCGCGTTCGCGTCGTACGGCTTCCAGTCTGGTTTGAAGCGGAGCGATGAGATAGTACAGGCGGAGGTCTGCAAGAGAACTACGCCGCCCGAGGACAGGCAGAGGAAGTCGGCGTTCGTGCCGGTGGTCAGACGTCCTTGGTACGCGAACGCGGTTCCCTGGGCGGCACCCTGGCTCACGTTGACGAGCAGGGCCAGGCCGGCGAGTAGCGTGATCAGGCTTGATGTGTAGTTCTTTTTCATTTGTCGTTACCTTGG
>CAZLEC010000503.1:0-3788 GCA_964558245.1 uncultured Burkholderiales bacterium
CCTCGAGGCCCTTGTTCATCAGGGTCGACGAGTCGATGGTGATCTTGGCGCCCATCTGCCACGTGGGATGGCGGAGCGCGTCGGCGCGGGTCACCGTTGCGAGCTCGGCCGGGCTGCGGCCGCGGAACGGGCCGCCGCTCGCGGTGAGCACGATGCGTGCGACCTCGCCATGACGCCCGGAGCGCAGGCACTGCCAGATCGCCGAATGCTCGGAGTCGACGGGCACGATCTCGCCGCCGCCCGCCGCGCGCGCCTTGGCCACGATCGGTCCCGCCGCGATCAAGCTCTCCTTGTTGGCCAGCGCGAGCCGCTTGCCCGCCTCGAGCGCGCCGATCGTGGCCGGGAGTCCCGCGAAGCCGACGACCGCGTTCAGCACGACGTCGGCGTCGGGATGCGCGGCCAGCTCCGCCAGCACGTCGGGCGTGTCGAGACACGAACGCGCGAGATCGGCGGGCACGCCGAACTCCCGCGCCTGTTCGGCCAGGAGCTCGGTGTTGGCGCCCGCGGCGAGCGCCACGACGCGGTAGTCGTCGGGGTGACGGGCGATGACGTCGAGGGCCTGCGTTCCGACCGAACCGGTCGACCCGAGCACCACGACCCCACGTTTCATCGCTCCAGCCTACGGGCTGCGGGGTGTCCCACCGTCGTCGGCTCGGGTCACTTCCCCGGCGCCCGACGCGCGCCCGGGTCGACGGCCGCCGCAACCGCCTCGGCGGTCTCCGACGACGACTGCGACGCGAAGTAGAAGCCCGCCGCCGCGCCCAACAGCGCGGTCTCGGCCGGCACGAACATCGCCAGGAAGTCCTTCATACCGCTCTCGGACGCCCAGCCGATCGCGAGACCGACGAAGCCGGCCGCGATCGTCGCCGCGAAGATGAACAGCAGGAGGTAGACGATGCGCGCCTGCGTTCTCCGGAGGTGCGCCCCGCGACCGAGGCGCCGGTCGCGCACGTCGTCGGCGTCGTCGACGAGCAAGCGCGGCGAAGCACGGACTCCGTCGGCTCCGTCGAGCCGGATACGTCGTGCTGATTGGTCTGGCATCCCGGCCCCCACTCGCACTGCCGCGCTAGGTGACGGTGTGCGCCTTTCCACCGGACACGATCAAGATGCTCGACCCGGGTGGTGCGTTGCGCCCGAAGAACCAAGCGTCGCGCACCGCCTGGCGGAGAAAGTCGTTCGGAGTCTTGCCCGCCTCCGCCGCCCCGGCCAGCAGTTGACGATATTCGTCCTCGGTCAGCACCGCTTCGATCTCGACGGTACCCGCCGGTGCTTCCGCGCGCGGCGCGTCGGTCCGCTCTTCGGCCGCGAGGTCGACCTCGGCTCCGGGCGCGATCGGCGCCGGCGACTCGAGCCGCGGCGGCCCGGGCTCGGGATCGACCGCCTGCCACCGGCCCGGGCTGTTCACGGCGCGAACCTCAGAAGATCTTGAACTGGAGCGCGAGGTAGTACGCGATCGGGAGGCAGAACAGCAGCGAGTCGAAGCGATCGAGCAAGCCTCCGTGGCCTGGGAGCAGCGAACCGAAGTCCTTCAGGTCGAGGTCGCGCTTGAGCATCGACTCGCAGAGATCGCCGACGAACGCACCCGCCGCGACGAGCACGCCGAGCGCGAGCCCGCGGCCCATCGTCCACGGCCGGATGTGCCCGACGATCAGCACGCCGACGATGACCGCCGCAATCATGCCGGCGACCGTGCCCTCGACCGTCTTGTTCGGCGAGATCTTCGGCGCCACCGCCGTGTGGCCGAACTGCGAGCCGACGAAGAACCCGAAGACGTCGTAGGCGATGACGCAGAGCGCGACACCGAGCAGCAGGCGCACCCCGTAGCGCGACGACGCGAGGATCAGGCCCGCGAAGCCGCCCAGGCCGCCGACGTACGCGAAGACGAGCACCGTGCTCGCGACCCCGGGAAGCGGACGCCCGGGCGTGATCTCCCAGAGGAACCACAACATCGACACGATCACGACCATGCCGAAGAAGACCGGATACGCGGAGGGACCGTAGTGACGCGCGGCAACCGGCATCAGCGTGGACGCGACGAGCGCCACGAGCGTCGCCGGTCGCAGCCCGCGTTTGCGCAACGAGCTCGCGAGCTCGAGGGTCGCGACGCCGACGACGACGCAGACCAGCGCGACCGTCGTCGCGTTGTGCGTGAAGCTCACGATCGCGACGACGGCAACCGCGAGGCCGGTCATGATCGCCGTCGGGAGGTCGCGCGCGGGTGGGGTGTCCCGCGTGGTTCGATCCGCTTCGAGCCGGCTCGGGCCCGGCGTCCGCGGACGGGGCTGGCGACGCGGACGCGTCGGGGCTCCGGCGGCGGGGGCCCGGCGGCGCGCGGCAAGGTCGCGCTCGAACTCCTCGTCTTCGTCGACCGGTCCTTCGTTCGACAATGCACCGAGCTTCACGTTCTCGGCCGAGAGGTCCTCGGCGAAGTCGGACTCCGCCCAGTCGTCGCCTGAGCGGAACCGGGGCTGCGCGCCGGTGACCGAGGCCCAGGCGTCGAGCTCCTCGGCCGTCTCACTGTCGTCGGCGAAGATCGCCGGTACCGCGCCGGTGGGCGGTTCGGTCCAGTGCGGGAGCGGGGGGATCTCGCCGGTCGGCGCGTCGTCGCCGCCTCCGGCGTCGCGCGCCGCGACCGGCGCCTCGGGCGCCTCCGACGAGACCGGCGGCGCGGATACCGGCGCGCTGGGCATCGAGATCGGGCGCGCGCGAACCGGCTCGCGGCCGGGTAGGAGGTCGTCGTGCTCGGCCGACCACGTGGGCGCGGTGCGGGCGCCCGCG
The DNA here is from genome assembly GCA_964558245.1 of uncultured Burkholderiales bacterium. GTDB lineage: Bacteria > Actinomycetota > Acidimicrobiia > IMCC26256 > PALSA-610 > JBBQER01. Next base: position 2,779 of record CAZLEC010000503.1, read on the forward strand.
GTCACCGGCTCGCCCTCCGGCGGCATGCCGCCCACCGCTGCTTCGTCGGGGACCGCGGGGGCGGGCTCGCGCAGGTCGAGCTGCGGCTCGTCCTCGTGCAGGTCGACCGGCTCGTCGGGCTCGTCGGCCGCGGGACCGCGGGTCTCGCCGAGGCTCGCTCGGGCTTCCTCGGCGCCGAGGATGCGCACTCCCTCGACGGGCGGGCGTTCGTCGTCGTATGGCTCGCTCACGTGGTCCTCACCCTCGCATCCTCACGGTGGCAGGTTAGACGGGCACTCTCCGGCGCAACTATCCCGGCACCGCCCCGGGACCACGTCCGGCCCGGGGCGCGGGAACTGGCAGCCGGACGGTCACACCTCCAGCAGCTCCTTCTCCTTGTGGCCCGACATCGTGTCGATCTCGGCGATCACGTCGTGGGTCAGCTTCTCGAGGTCCTTCTCGATGCGATCGAGGTCGTCGCGCGAGATGTCGCCGTCCTTCTCGAGCTGCTCGAGCTCCTGGCGTACGTGACGCCGGACGTTGCGGACCGCGACGCGCCCGTCTTCCGCGCGAGCCTTCACGACCTTCACCATCTGCTTGCGGCGGTCGGCCGTGAGCTCCGGGAACGTGAGCCGGATCACGGCGCCGTCGTTCGAGGGCGTGACCCCGATGTCGCTCGCCTGGATCGCCTTCTCGATCGCCTTGATCGCGCTCTTGTCGTACGCGGCGATCACCAGCACGCGCGGCTCCGGCACGGAGAAGCTCGCGAGCTGTTGGAGCGGCACTTCCGACCCGTAGTAGTCGACCCGCAACTTCTCGACGATCGCCGGCGTGGCGCGGCCGGTGCGGATCCCGGCGAACTCGTCCTGCATGTGCAGCACGGCCTTGTGCATCTTCTCCTGGGCCTCGCCGACCTTGGGGTGCATCAGTTGTCCCCTCCCGACGAGTCGCCCGCGCTCACGAGCGTCCCGATGGCGTCGCCGATCAGCGCGCGGAAGATGTTCCCCGGCTGGGTCACGTCGAACACGATG
>CAZLEC010000504.1:0-3787 GCA_964558245.1 uncultured Burkholderiales bacterium
TGCTCGACACGCACGCGCGTGCGCTTGCTAGCCGGATCTCGCAACTGCCGCTCGAGCAGCTCCAGATGATCAAGTGGTCGCTCAACGACACGGCCCGCCAGATGTTCGCGCCGGATGCGTCGCGGATGCTCGGCAGCCTCTTCGACGGTGTCGCGCGCCACACGCAAGAGGGTCTCGACTTCGTGGCCCGTTCGGTCGACGTCGGTTTCCGGCAGGCCGTGCGCGAGCGCGACGATCCGTTCGGCGACTACGGCAGCCGTCCTCGCGCCTGAGCCCGCTGGGCGCGCGAGACTGGCGCGGACAACAAGACCGAGCTCGGGGGTTGCATGGTCTCGCTCGACTACCGCACTCGCACCGAATCCAGCATCCTCCCGGTCGACACGCGGGCGTTCTTCGACGAGGAGCTGCCGGCACTCATCGCCGACCGCGCCGGCCTCGCGATCGCGGGCGCGCGAGAGCTCGGGATCGAGCCGTTCGCCTTCGTCACGCCGTCGGGCGCATGGACGCTCGCGCTCGACGACTCGGCGCTGACCGTCGGCCCGGGTGACCATGGCGTGGCGAGCGTCGAGCTATCCGACAACGACCTTGCCGACGTCGTCAACGATCTGAAGACACCGATGACCTTCCTCACCGGCGGCACGTTGCGGATGACGCGTGGCAACCTCGGCGACTTCCTCGACTGGTGGGTGGTGCTGCGCTCGCTGATCGACGGCCGGCCGGTGCACACGACCGGCGCGGTGACCTTCGAAGACCGCGACGGAGCGCCCCTCGATCTCACCCGCACGTTCTCGCCCGCCGACGACGACGCCGACATTGCCGCGTTCCTGGCCGAGGCCGGGTTCTTGCACCTGCGAGGCTGGTTCGACGCCGGCATCATGCGCGAGATCTCGGCCGACATGGATCGTGCCCTCCCGACGTACGTGCGCGACGACGGCCGGTCGTGGTGGGCGAAGACCGCGCGCGGCGACGACCGCTGCGTCCGGATGGAGTTCTTCCACGAGCACTCGGCGCGTGTGCGCGAGCTCCTCGAGAGCGATCGGTACCTCCGTATCGGTCGCCTCGTCGAGGTCGAGTACGCGCCGCGCACGGCCGGCAACCGCATCGAAGCGCTCGTCAAGCCGATCGGGGTGGTCGAAGGCATCTCCGACGTGCCGTGGCACAAGGACTGCTCGCTCGGCATGCACTCCTACCGGTGTTGCGGGCTCACATGCGGCATCTCCGTGACCGGCGCCGACGCGACGTCCGGTCAGCTGCGAGTCGTTGCCGGCTCGCATCGGGCGCTGGTGCAGCCCGCGTTCGTGCGCAGCAGCTGTGACCTGCCGATCGTCGACCTGCCGACCGAGACCGGCGACGTCACGGTGCACTGCAGCTGCACGCTCCACATGTCGCAGCCTCCGGTCGAGCGCGAGCGGCGGGTGATGTACACCGGGTTCGGCCTGCCCGCGAAGGAAGTCGGCGACGGCCAGCAGCGGGCGATGGCCGCGATCGGCGCGGTGCGCGAGGGTGCGTACAAGACCGTCTCGCAGGCGCCGGGCCACACGTGACCGGAGCCGAGCGCGCACCCCTGGCGCTCGAGGCGTGGCGGCTGGTGCGCCAGATGCTCGACGACATGACCGGCGTGGTCGAGGCCGACGCCGAGACCGAGCTCGAGCTGCTCGAAGGTTTACGGCTGCTCGGCCGGGTGACCGCGCTGTGCTCGGAGTTGTCGCTCGACGTCGACGCACAGGCGCCGTGGTTCTTCGCGATGAGCACGGAAGCGCGCCTCGTCGGAGGAGTGAACCCCGACGGTGAGTACCCGTTGGCGATGATCGACGGCCGGTACCGGTACCGGGTGCGGGGTCACCGGGGCACGTCGGCGTATCTCGGCTTCCAGGTGCTGGCCGGAGCCGGTCTCACCCCGCGGCGCATGGCCGCGTACGTGTCCGACCGCGACCTTTCGGTGGGCGACGACGGCGAGTTCTCGTTCGTGCTCGCGGCGGAGGAACCGGCCGCGCGGGAGCTGGCCGGCGATGCGTGGGTCGCCATTCCCGACGACGCGTCGGCGATTGTCGTGCGCGAGTACATCGCAGATCGCGCGACCGAGGTCTCGGCCGATCTCAGGATCGAGCCCATCGACGCTCCCGCGCTCCCGCCGCCGCCGACCGACGCGGTGATCGCCGAGCAGCTCACGAGCATGGCGTGGACGATCGCCAAGCTCACCACCTTGCACCGGACCATCAAACCCGAGCTGCTCGACACGCCCAACGTGCTCGTGACCGCGGAGGCTGCGCAGCTCGGCTCGGCCGACACCACGCCCGACAACCTCTACATGATCGGGACGTTCCACCTCGCGCCCGACGAGGCGCTCGTGATCGAGCTCGAACCTCCTGACACTCGCTACTGGAGTGTCACCCTCGAGAACATCTGGCACGAGTGCATCGACGCCCGCCGGCGGCGCAGCTCGATCACGAGCGCGGCCGCCGTTCGCGACGATGACGGCAAGGTGCGGATCGTCGCCGCCGCGACCGACCCCGGCGTGCGCAACTGGATCGACACCGGCGGTCGTCATCGCGGCTTCGTGACCGTCCGCTGGCTCGACAACCCGGATCCGCCGATCGTCGCTACTCGTGTGACGCCCGTGGGAGCGGTCACCGGCTGAGGGATCTGCGGCGGCTTTGGTCTCGTGCGGCCGGATCGGTACACTGCCCGCCACGCCGCGGGGTGGAGCAGTCTGGTAGCTCGTCGGGCTCATAACCCGAAGGTCGGAGGTTCAAATCCTCCCCCCGCCACCATGTAAGCGCAGGTCAGAGGCCCCGCCGAGTGCGGGGCCTCGGCGCGTCCGGTTGCGTTCTACCGGGTGTTCCACCGGGTGGAACCGGTAGACGGGTCGAGGATCGCCGCGAAGGTCCGCGCGGCTTCTTGTTGCATGCCGGGTAGGACGTGTTGGTAGGTCGCCATCGTGAAGCCGGGTGTTGCGTGTCCGAGTCGTTCGCTGACGACCTTGATCGGGACGCCGGCTTTGAGCAGCAAGGTTGCGTGGGTGTGACGGAGGTCGTGGAACCGGATGCGGGGGAGCGGCGACCTTGCGACGAGTTTCTTGAACGCGTCGGATACGACGTGCGGATGGATGGGTGTTCCGTCGTGGTGGCAGAACACGTAGTCGTCATGGTCGCGGCCGGTTGAGATCGCCGTGAGGATCGTGATGGTGCGTTCGTCGAGATCGATGGTGCGGCGTGCGGTTCGTGTCTTGCCTCGTGATTCGTGGAGTTCGTAGCCGACGGAGATCAGCGCACGGTTGACGGAGAGTCGTTGTTCGTGGATGTCGATGTCGTTCCACCGCAGCCCGAGGAGTTCTCCGCGGCGCATGCCCGTGTTCGCGGCGAGCCAGAACGTGGCGAAGAGTCGGTGGTCGGCGGCGAGGTCGAGAAACTCGTTGAGTTGTTGGGCGTTCCAGGCGCGTTGTTCGGCGCTGGCGAGCGGCCGACGTTTCGGTGCGTGCGCGAGCTCGGCGGGGTTGCGGGTGATGATCCCGCGTCGTGTGGCGTCCGTTAGCGCGCGGCGTAACACCATGTGGATCTCGAGCACGGTCTTGGTGTCGAGACCTCCGGCGCGGTTTGCGCGACCGTGGTCGAGCAGTTTGGCGTAGAGCCGTTCGAGGTGTTCGACGCGCAGGTGCCGGATGGGAACGCGACCGAATTCGGGCAATACGTGAAGTTCGATGTTGCGGCGGTAGGTGTCCCAGGTGCTCGGCCGGAGCGTCACCTGCTTCGACGGGAGCCACGTCCGGGTGAGGTATACGCCGAGTGTC
>CAZLEC010000505.1:0-3780 GCA_964558245.1 uncultured Burkholderiales bacterium
TTCTGCAAGAAGGGCGAAGGCGGCCCGTTCGTCGCCGACGGGCGCATGCGCCTCGACGGCGCGCTCCCCACGAACACCGACGGCGGCGGCCTCTCGCACTGCCATCCCGGCATGCGCGGCATGTTCCTGCTCGTGGAGGCGGTCCGCCAACTCCGCGGTGAGGCGCACGGCCGTCAGGTCGAGAACGCCAAGCTGTGCTGCGTCAGCGGAACCGGTGGATGGTTCTCCTCGGCCAGCACCGTCATTCTCGGCGTGGAATAACCAGCGCCGACGTCGCTTCGAGCTGCTCTCCTTCCGCACGAGCCAGCTCGTCGAAGATGGCCGTGAGCACGACGATGCCGAGCACGCAGAGCAGCGCGCCGGTCAGCCCGTCGAGCTCCAAGCCGCCGAACGCGGCGAACACGATCAGGAACGACCCGACGTGCAGGGTCTCGCGCTCCACGATCGCGCCCAGCAAGAACTCCGCCACGCCGATGGCGACGAACACCAGCGCCACCACAACGGCGCGCGTCAACGACGACGCGCCCGCGAACAGCACGATCGGCGTGGCGCCCACGAGCACCCCTGCGACCGGGAGGAGCGTCCACAGCCCCACCCACACGCCGAGCGCGGCGGGGCCCGGCACCCCGGCCGCGCGCGCGACCGCGTAGGCGATGAGGCCCTCGATGATCGCCTCGAGCACCTTGATGCGCGCGTACTCGAGGCCGCGCTGCGCCGCGCGTGTGAGCACCCGCTCCACGAGCCGGCGGCGAGCGGGATCGTGGATCTGCTCGAGGCCGCTGCGGAAGATGCGCGGTCCGTAGATGAGGAAGAAGATCGTGAGGATCAACCCCGCGAGGAACGCGACCCCGCTGGTCGCGGCCGACTCCAGCACCTTCGCCGCGGATCCGCCGGTGAGACGTTTCGGGATGTCGTTCACGAAGCCCTGCACGCGCTTGCGGAAGTGGAGCTGGCGCAGCAGATCGGAGTTCTTCTCCAGCTGCGCGGCCCGACGGGGCGCGAGCCGCTGGAGTGAGTGCGTTTCCTGCGCGACGTCGTTGACGAGCCGGTAGCCGACGAACCCGACCGCGCCGAGGCCGAGGAGCACGACGAACAGCACGACCAACCCGCGCGGAACCCACCGTGCGCCGAACTCCACCACCGGGTACACGAGGCCCGCGAGCGCGGCCCCCACCAACACCCACGCAATGACCCGCTCGCTGTCGCGCGCGATCTCGAGCATCAAGACCGTCAGCGAAAGGAGGAACATCACCGCGAGCGCCGACCGAACCGACACGCGCACGTGCGAGACGCCTACCGATGACGCGCGCGCGGGGGATACCCCGGAACCGTCGGTCACCACTCGTACGATACCGACGTGACCGCCGGACCCTTCGGACCCTCCGACGACGTACCGGCTGCCACCGACCGCGTCGATCTCGACCCTCACTCGGCGATTCCGCTCGCGATCGCGTTCTCGATTCTTGCGATATCCGTATGGTTGCTGCGGTCGATTCCGCGCACGCTCGCGGCGACCGCGATCGCGGGTCTGATCGCGATGGCGTTGAACCCACTGGTCGACGCGCTCCGGCGCCGCACCGGATGGCCCCGGCGCTACGCGGCCGCGACGGTGCTCGTCGCCACCGCCGTGATCCTCGTCGCCGCGATCACGCTCGTCACCGTCCCGACGATCAATCAGGTGCGTGACTTCAACAAGGAGATCCCGAAGACGGTCAAGCAGCTCGGCGACCTGCCGATCGTCGGGCCCCGACTCCGGCAAGCCGACGCGTCGAAGAAGATCGAAGACTGGCTCCACAGCCTGCCCGACCGCGTGAACGTGAACACGTCACCGATCGCCGACGCGGCCGGGACGATCGCCGACGGTGTCGCGGCCGCGCTGTTCACGCTGCTGCTCGCAATCACGCTCGTCCTCGACGGCGAGTTCCTCGTGAACACCGTGCGGCGCATCATCCCCGAGCCCCGACGAGCCGACGCCGACCACTTCGGCCGGCTCGTGTACAACGTGGTGGGGCGCTACATCGCGGGCACGCTGCTCGTTGCCGCGCTCGCGGGTGTCGTCACGCTCACCACGTCGATCGGTCTCGGCGTTCCCCTCGCGCCCCTCCTCGCGATCTGGGTCGCGATCTGCAATCCGATCCCCCAGATCGGCGGCTTCCTCGGCGCAGTGCCATTCGTGGCGCTCGGACTCACGCGCAGCGCGGTGACCGGCGTGATCTGTCTGGTCGTGTTCCTCATCTACCAGCAGACCGAGAACCATCTGCTCCAGCCGATGATCATCGGGCGCGCGGTACGCCTCACGCCACCCGCGACGATGGTCGCCGCGCTCGTCGGCGTCGCAGCCGGCGGCCTGATCGGCGGCCTCCTCGCGATCCCCCTCCTCGGAGCCAGCAAGGCGATCTACCTCGCGCTCCGCTCGCCCCCGATCGAAGTCCCCGCCCCCGGTTGGCAGGCCCCAACCGAGCATCTGCCGTAACTCCCCGGCTCCGGGCTCCGGCCCTAGGCGCTGAGCTCCAGCGGGGCGCCGAAGAAGCCGCGGTGCACGATGTGCGTCACGGTGTCGAGCATGGCGTCGCTGTCGAAGTCGAGCCGGCGCGACACCAGGAAGTACGCGAACCGTTCGAGCAAGGCCATCAGCGCCGAGATGGACGCGTCGTCGCCGACGCCACCGGCCTCGCGCATCCGCCGCCCCAACGCGCTCGCGATCAAGGTGAACGAGCGCACCCCGAGCGCCGACACCGCACGATCCTCGACGTGTCCCTCCATCCAGGCCCGGATGACGGGCCCGTAACGCCGGTAGGTCGCGAAGAACCGCCCGAGGAACTCGCGCAGCTCCGCGTAGCCCGCGTCGTCGAGCGCGACCGGGCCGAGCGTCTCGGCCAGGCCGCTCATCTCGAGACCGCACTCCGTCGCGAGCGCACGCAGCAGATCTTCCTTGTTGGTGAAGTAGAGATAGAACGTGCCGTGCGACGTGCGGGCGGCGCGCACGATGTCGTCGACGCGCGCGGCGTGGAAGCCGCGGTCGGCGAAGACGCGCATCCCCGCGTCGAGCAGCCGCCGCATCGTCTTGCGGCCCTGGGCGCGCAGCTCGCGCGCCTGCGCCGGGACACCGGCCTCTCGGGCTACGCCGGTCCGGCGCGACGACTTGTACGCTTCGCTCATGATCCCCACGACTGTCGCCGAGGCCGCACGACGCTTCGGCGATCGTATCGCCTACGTGACCGAGCTGGGCTGGTCGCTCACGTACGCCGACGTCGATTGCATCTCCGACGAGGTGGCCGCCGGACTCGCCCGCGAAGGCGTTCGCGAAGGCGACGTCGTCGGCCTGGTGCTCCCGCCCGGCCCCGACTACCTGCTCGCGTACTGCGCCGCGGCGAAGCTCGGCGCGGTCACCGCCGGAGTCAACGACCGGCTCTCACTGCGCGAACGGCACGCGGTGCTCGAGCTCGCCGGGCCGAAGCTGACGATCATGGCCCCGCGCGAGGGCGAGCACAGTTACGGCGGCGGTGTCGCGGTGATGCCGCCGGCCGACGATCCGCGCGTTGTCCTCCACGGTCTACGGGTGCGCGGCGCCGCTCCCCCGCCGCTCCCCGCCGATCCCGATCGCGTGGTCGCGATCATCTTCACCTCCGGCACCACCGGGATGCCGAAGGGTGCGGTCTACGGCAACCGGCAGCTCGCGTTCATCACCCAGACCGACACCGGCGGCGCCTGGGACACCGGCGGGCGTTCGTTCAGCGGCACGTCGTTCGCGCATCTCGGATTCATGACCAAGCTGCCCGG
>CAZLEC010000506.1:0-3772 GCA_964558245.1 uncultured Burkholderiales bacterium
GAACCCGAGCCCGCGCGAGCGCCCGTTCCCGATCCCAACGCGGCCGCGCGCGCCGGCGGGCCCGTGATGCGCTATGCCCGCGACGGCGACGTTTATATCGCCTACCACGTGATCGGTGTCGACTCGCCCGATCTGCTCGCGTTCTCGAGCGCCATGCTGCCTATCGACTGCATGGACGAGGAGCCGGCGCTCGCCCGCTTCCACCGCCGCCTGGCATCGTTCCGCCGAGTGATCCGTTTCGATCACCGCGGCGTCGGGCTTTCCGACTCCGTCGCGCCTTCGGACCCGCCGACGCTCGAGCAATGGATGCACGATGCCCTGGCCGTCATGGACGCGGCGGGTTCGCTGCGGGCCGGGGTGCTCGCCCCCAGAGACGCGTCGCTGGAGGCCATCTTGTTAGCTGCCACGCACCCCGATCGGGTCAGCAGCCTGATCATCGTGAACGGCACGGCTCGGATACCCGCCGCGGAGGACTATCCGGAGGGCGTCCCGCAGGGGCTCCTCGACGAGTTCCTGGATCTCAACTTCGAACCCGACGCACTCGATCGCGGCTACGACTCCCTGGAGTTCTTCGCGCCGACCCTGGCGCGCGACGAGGCGTTTCGCGCTTGGTGGACGCGGGCGGGAAATCGCGGTGCCGGACCGACGGTGGCCAAACTGATGGATCGGGTCCGGTTCCAAGCTGACGTCCGCGCGCTGCTGCCGCTCGTGCGGGTACCGACGCTGGTGTTGCATCGTCGCGACGATGCCGCGCTGCAGGTAGGCCACGGGCGCTATATAGCGGAGCGCATTCCGAACGCGAGGTTCGTGGAGCTTCCCGGTGCCGATGATCTCCACTGGGTCGGCGATACCACCCGGATGCTCGATGAGATCGAGGAGTTCCTGACGGGAGTGCGCCCCGGCCGTGACATCGATCGGGTCTTGGCCACGGTCGTGTGTCTGGATGTCGTGGATTCGAACGAGCACGGGACCGAGCTGGGGGCGCGACGATGGCGCGAGCTCTGCGATCGTCGCAACATCGAGGTGGCGCGACAACTCGAGCAGTTCCGCGGCCGAGCGATGAAGACGGCGCCCGACGGCGTGCTCGCCGCGTTCGACGGGCCGGTGCGCGCCGTGGCGTGCGCCCAAGCGATTCGAGACGCCATTGCCGGGCTCGGGTTGGACGTGCGGGCCGGTGTGCACATCGGTGAGGTCGACGTGCGCGGCGACGACTCCGCCGGCCTCACGACCAGGATCGCGGAGCAGGTCGCGGCCTTCGCCGAACCCGGCCAGGTGCTCGTCTCGAGGACCGTCGTCGACGTCATCGTCGGATCCGGGATCGCGACCTCGGACCGGGGCGAACGCGAGCTCGAGGGAGTTCCGGGCAGTTGGCGCCTGTTCGCAGTGGAGGATTGATGAGTGACGATCAGGGCTGGGACTTCCAGGATCCGGCGGGCAGAGACCGGCTTCTCCGGGTGCTCCGGCGTGAGATCGACGACATGTTCGAGCTCGCGGCCGCTCCGGAGCGTTGGAACATGCCGACCGCGTGCGCGGGCTGGCAGCTCCGCGACATGATCGGGCATCTCCTCGACGCGACCGAGAGCTACCTCGCGGGCATCGACTTCGCGCGCAACGGCGGGGCGCCGCCGAAGCCGGTCGGCCTCGCCGGAATGGCCCAAGCATTCGATGCCGCGGCGCGGGCGTTCCGCTCGACTCCCCGCGATGAGTTGCTCGCGCGGCTCCGCGACACGACCGACCAGGTGACGAACGAGTTCGAGTCGATGTCGGATGCCGATTGGTCGGGCCTCATCATCCCGGATCGCTACATGGACCCGCTCCCTGCGAAGTTCGTCGCCGCGGGGATGCTCGGTGGCTCGGTTGTGCACGCCTGGGACGTGCGCGAAGGAATCGGCGCGCCCCACGCGATCGCGGGTGACGCGGCCGACCTGCTGGTGCCGTTCGTCTACTTGCTCTGGTGGGCGACGGCTGACACTTCCTCGGTGGATGCGCCGTACGCGGTCGGCATCCGCACCACCGGCCCCAACGGTGGTGACACCCGATTCGACGTCAGTCGCGAAGGTTTGCAGTTTGCCGCGACCGAAATCGACGCGTGCGGTGCGATCCTCGAGCTCGATCCCGCGACGCTCGTCCTCACGGCCTACAACCGGATCAATGCCGGAACCGTTCGCGGCGATCAACGACTCGTCACGGCCTTCCGCTCACTTTTCGTCGCGATCTGATCCTTGGACGAGCGAGCTGCGGGTTCAACCCCGGAAGGTGATCGGCGCACCGGCGTACGAGCGGTTTCCGGCTCCGATCGCGATCGAGCACTTCTTGGTCGTCGTCGGAGAGCCGCACGTTCCGGACGATTTCCCGGTTCCGATCTTGCCCGTGCGGACGGTGAAGAAGAACTTCTTCGGAAAGATGCCCGCGGAGGTCGTCTTGAAGGCAACGCGATGGGCGACGTCGCACCCGCTCGGGCTCGTGGCCACGGCGAGGCACTCGATCGCATAGACGTTCGTGTTCGGCGGGAAGCCCGTGCCGGTGAGCTGGACCTTCTGCTTGTTGACCAGCTTCGTGCTCGGCGTCACCTTCAATACCGGTACGTGGCCGGCCGCCAGCGCCGGCGAGGCGAGCGTGCCGACCGCCAGCACCGCCGAGACGGCGATCACGCCGATGCCTGCGCGGCTCAGGGTCTTTCGCTCCATGAAGCCCTCTCCTCTCCATTGCTGCCGCTGAGCGGCAGAGACACTATGAGCAGCGTTCGAGCGATTCAACGGTAGTTCGAAGCTCGTCGGCGACCCGCACGGCGCCGATCTCCTCACCGCCGCGGTCGCGGCCGGCGCCGGACCGAGCGACCTCCGGCCCGGGACTCAGCTGACGTTCAGGCTGATCGCCGTCACTGCGAACGCGTGGAGCTGCCCCGAGGTGGGGCAGTCGCCGCCCGCATTCGATGCCCCCAGACCTCGGTTGAGGACCACCGTTCCGCCGATGTGTGCGCCGCTGAAGAGGTTGTCGAGCGACGTGACCGTTCCGTGGAATTCCGCCAGCGTGACGTGTCCGGCGGTCGAGGAGATCGTGAAGTGAATGGACACCGCCGACGTTCCCAAACCGCGCGGAGCAGTCCAGGTCAAGGTTCCGGTTCCGTCACCCGAGCGGCCGACCGCGGTCGAGCAACTCATCGTGGACGACCGGAACGACGCTGACAGGCTTGCTTGCTGCACGTACGGTCCGGCGCACGTGCCCAACGTCGTGGTGAGCGCGAAGTTCTGGCGCTGCGCGACCGTGAGTTGCAAGCCCGGTGAGGAGATGAGGATCCCGCTCGTGCCGTGACACGCGGCGAGGGGCTCGTGCTCGACTGCGGAGATCAAGAACGGGCCCACGGTGTTCGGCGCGCCGACGCCGCGGATGTTCACAGCGGCGAGCATGCACGTGTAGGAGCGGCCTCCCGTCAGGTTGCCGACCACGATCGGGCTCGCCAGCTGCAGTTGACGGCCGCTTACGCCGCCGTTGGACGACGTGCACCGCCCTTGGTAGTAGAGGACGGGCTCACCGTTGTCGGCCGGCGCGGCGAAGACGAGCGCTACGCCGTTCCTGATCATCAGGACGTGCGAGATCGCCGGCACAACCGGCGTGCCGACAGTCGCCTGCACCGCCGGTGACGCGGCGCTCGTGCCGCGCGCGTTCGTGGCAACGACGATGCACGAGTACGCGTGCCCGTTGAGGAGTCCGCCAACCGACACGGACGATGCGAGCGTCGTTGCGACGCGGGTCACGCCGCTACCGAGCGGTG
>CAZLEC010000507.1:0-3767 GCA_964558245.1 uncultured Burkholderiales bacterium
ACGAGTTCGGGGTCCGGCCGCAGTGCGGACGCTTTGGGGCGGGCTGGGAGGCTACGTTGCGTGACCGCCCGGGAAGATCCCGGGGCGACCACACGCCCACACCCGCGACCGGAACCCCCGATCTCGTGTCGTGCGTTCCGTGATCGCCGAGGGTGGGTGTCCCGCTCCCCGCCGGTCTTCCGGCCCGCACGCTTATGGACCAAAGTAACGACACGCACCGCGCGATCCTTGAGGGTTCTTCGCCAGATTTACCACGCTCAGTAGTATTTTGGGCGCCAGAGGCGTCTCGGGACCACCCGAGCGGTGGTGTACAGACGCCCCGGGCGTAGCCTCCCCGCGTGAATCTCGGCGCGGTGCTCCTCCAGGGCGCGAGCTCGCCCGACGCGGTCGCCGTGGTGGGGCCGGAGCGGGAGACGTTCGGTTCCCTGGCGCTCGCAACGGGTCGGCTGGCCGCCCGGCTGGCGGCGCAGATCGAGCCCGGCGACCGGGTGGTGCTGCTCGCCGGCAACGAGCTCGCCTTCGTGCGCGCGTATCTCGCGATCCTCACCGCCGGCGGCGTCGCGGTCCCGGTCAACGTCGCGTCCCCGTCGCTCGAAGTGGCGCGCGAGCTGGCGGTGGTCGAGCCGAAGCTCGTGGTCGCGTCTGCGGCCTACGCCGACCTCGCCCGCCGCGCGTGTTCGCAGTGCCCGACGGAAGTGCCGTTGTTCGTCTACGACGCAGAAGCCGCGCAGCAGCTTCCGGCCGAGCCGCTCGGCCCGGTCACTCGCGCCTCCGACGACCTCGCGGTGTTGCTCTTCACCGCGGGCACGGCCGGAGCCCCGAAGCCGGCGATGCTCACGCACGGTTCCCTGCTCGCGAACCTCGAGCAGATGCAGGCGCATCCCGGCTTGCGCGTCCACCGCGACGACGTCGCGCTCGGGGTGTTGCCGCTCTTCCACGTGTTCGGGCTCAACGTCGTGCTCGGCTTGTCGTTGATGGCGGGCGGGAGCGTTTCGCTCGTCGACCATTTCCATCCGAGCGAGACCCTCACCCGCGTGCGCGCCGACGGTGTCACCGTGGTCGCCGCGGTGCCCGCGATCTTCGAGGCGTGGCTCGCGCTCGATGCCGCGGCGGCGCCGGCCGACTCGTTCGCTCGAGTGCGGCTCTGCGTTTCCGGCGCCGCGCCGCTGCGGCCGGAGCTCGTCGCCGCGATGTGGTCGCGGTATTCGATCGACGTGCACGACGGGTACGGCCTTACCGAAGCCTCTCCGGTGGTCACCACGAGCGCGATCGCGGTGAAGCCGCGTCCCGGCTCGGTCGGGCCGCCGTTGCCCGGAGTCGAGGTGCGCCTCATCGATGCCGACGGTCACGACGTGCTGCACGGCGATCCCGGCGAGATTCTCGTGCGCGGGGCGAATGTGTTCGCCGGCTACTGGGCCGACCCCGACGCGTCGGCGCGGGTGCTCGACGCCGACGGCTGGCTGCACACCGGCGACGTCGGTGTGGCCGACGACGATGGTTGGCTCGCGCTCGTCGAGCGGGTGAAGGACGTCGTGATCGTGTCGGGCTTCAACGTGTACCCGGGCGAGGTGGAGAACGTGCTCGCACAACACGCAGACGTGGCCGACGTCGCGGTTGTCGGTGAGCCGCATCCGCGTACCGGCGAGACGGTGGTGGCGTACGTCGTGCCCAAGCCCGGTCGGCATCCCGATCCGGTCGAGCTGCTGCGGCACGCGGGCCGGCGACTCGCGCGCTACAAGCTCCCGACGCGCGTCGAGCTCGTCGACGAGCTGCCGAGATCGTTCGCGGGCAAGCTGTTGCGCCGCGAGCTGTCGTCGGAATCGGGCTCGCCGGGGACGACCTCGGGCGCGACCACCAGCTGACGGCGAATGCCCGACGCGACGGCGAACCCCGCGTAGATCACCGCGATCCCGATCGCGAGTGTCAACGCGAACGCTTCGTCGGAGCCGACCACGCCTTGCAGCAGACCGCCGCTCGAGAGCACGAGCGTGCCGAGTGCGATGAGCGCGTTGCCTCCGGCCAGCCGACCCGATCCCGGCTTGCGCGATCGCGCGAAGCGGACCGCCGACCACGCCGCACCGCCGAACACGACGATCGCGCCCACGCCGCTACCCGTGCCGGCGAGCGCGCGGGGCAGCACGCCGAAGTGGTCCTTGCCCACGGGAATGCCGGTGACCGCGATCGCGCCGTGCATCGGCGCCGCGAGCATCACGCCGATCCCGACCCCCGTGAAGATCAGGAGGCCGGTGCGGACCCGATCGCCGACGCGGCGGCCCATCAGCAGATAGACCGTCCCGAGCGCGAGCCACGGCACGTTGATCACGGCGCCGAGGAGATAGAACGCGCGGAACGTGCCCCGGTCCCACCCGGTCGAGGCACCGGTGGCCAGCGCCGCGGACGCGAGGGCGAAGAGCGCGAGCGCGAAGGTCCAGGCGCCCTGGTGCGGCGCTCGCGACCGCGACCAGCGGACCGCGGTCGCCTGGGCGAAGAGGGTGGCGATCGCGGTGGCGATGAAGGCGAGACCGGCGACCATGGGCTCGCTGAGCGTACGCCGGAGACCGCGCCGCTGCCCGCTCGGGTGGGGCCCGGGGCGTCGCCCCACACTTAGAGAATCCGGTCACAAAGTCGGTACCCTGCCCATCGAACGTGTCGGGCCTGGTGAGAGGAGCGGGGTGGGCGACACTGCACGACGCCGGATCCCCGAGGCGACGGTGGCGCGGCTCCCGCTCTACTACCGGGCCCTGCTGGACGCGGCCGAGCACGACGTGGCCACGATCTCGTCCGAGCGCCTGGCCGAGCTCGCCGGCGTGAACGCGGCGAAGGTCCGCAAGGACCTTTCGTATCTCGGGTCGTACGGCACCCGGGGCGTCGGCTACGACGTCGACTACCTCCTCCACGAGATCTCCCGGGAGCTCGGGCTCACCCGCGACTGGCCCGTCGTGATCGTCGGCATCGGAAACCTGGGTCGCGCCCTCGCCAACTACCGTGGTTTCGGTGCCCGAGGATTTCGGATCGTCGCGCTGGTCGACGCCGACGACGAGCTGGTGGGCGACGCCGTGGGCGACCTGACGATCGAGCCGATGGCAGCGCTGGCCGGCATCGTCGAGGAGCGCAAGATCACCATCGGCATGATCGCCACCCCGGCGCCGGTGGCCCAGGAGGTCGCCGACGGGCTCGTGAACGCCGGGGTCCGTTCGATCCTCAACTTCGCGCCGGCGGTCCTGACCGTCCCGAACGGGGTTTCCATCCGGAAGGTCGATCTCGCGATCGAGCTCCAGATCCTGTCGTTCTACCAACTCCGGCGCGGCGCCCCGGCCGATCGCCAGTCGGCCGAGAAGGCCGAGAAGGCCGGGTGACGCTCGTGGCCGAGCACCCCGAGGCGCCCGCCCGGGCCGGTATCACGGGGCTGCCGGTCAACCTGATCGTCCGCGACCGCCGGGTCGTGGTGGTGGGCGCGGGCCGGATCGCGGCCCGCAAGATCGAGCCGCTGCTCGATCTCGGCGCCCGGGTGCACGTGATCGCCCCGGTCGTGACGCCCGAGGTGCGGGCCTGGGCCGAGGCCGGGCGCTGCTCTGTCGAGGAGCGTGAGTTCCGCCCGGCCGACGTCGAGGGCGCCTGGCTGGTGCTGACCGCGACCGACGACCCCCTCGTGAACGCCGCGGTCTACGCGGCCGGTGAGGCGGCCGGCGTGTGGACGAACAGTGCCGACGATCCGGCGAATTGCTCCTTTACGATGATGTCGGTGATCCGGCGCGCCGACCTCGTGG
>CAZLEC010000508.1:0-3767 GCA_964558245.1 uncultured Burkholderiales bacterium
GTCATGCGCACGGGGGAGTCGAAGTTGACGTTCATCGTCTCGGCGACGTCGGCCATCGTGAGGCGAGACATGTGCACGCGCTTCGGGATCGCGGCGTTGTGCACGACCGCGTCGAGCCCGCCGAACGCGTCCCACGCGTCGAGTGCGAGCTTCTCCGCCGCGGCGAGGTCGGAGAGGTCGACGGCCCACATGCGCGACTCGGGGGAGTGCAACTTGGCGAGCTCCAGCACCTCTTCGAGCCGGTTCGCGCGGCGGGCGACGATGCCGACGGTCGCGCCCCGCTCGGCAAGGATCGGCGCGAGCGCGGCGCCGATCCCCGACGACGCGCCGGTGAGCAGGATCTTCGAGCCTTCCAACTTCATTGAACGTCCTTTGGTCCGAGAGTCGCCGCCCATACTTGCGCGATCCGACCGCGCCGTGCTGCGCTCAACCTTCAGCCAACTGCTGCGACTCGTGCTCGGCCCACGAGAAGACGCCCTTCGACATGGTCGACGCCTCCTCGCGCGCCCGCGCCCCGAAGATCTCGGCGCGCGCCGCGTGCACGCCCTTGTCGTGGGGCGCGGCCTGCGCGGCGAGCTCCGCGAGGTGCCCGGCGAGGCGGAGATCGCCCGCGGCGGCAAGCTCTCGTGCCCGCTCGGCGAGGCGGTTGGCTCCTCCTGCAAGCGATGCGAGCTCGACCGCCAAAACCGCCGCCGGCGCCGGCTTCAGGCGTGACGGGTCGCCGTCGTACCAGCCGCCGTACAGGCGCCAGATGTCCCGCACGACGAACTCGGGCTCGTCGTAGATCGGGTGGAGGTACGGGCGCGCCAACAGGTGATCGGGCGCTCGCACGGTGTGCACGATGTCGTCGAGCCTCGCCCCGTCGTTCATCAACGCCAGCGTCTGCTCCACCAGCGTCTCCAAGAGCTCGGCGCCTTCGGAGAGTGCCTGGTGCACGCGGTCGGCACCGACGATCGGCAAGCCGTGCCCGGGCAGCAGTATCTCGGGTGCGAGCGCGTCCATCTTGCGGAACGCGGCGGCCCAATCGCGCGCGTACCGCTGCGCCTTCTGCGGGTTGCCGCAGTTCGGCGACGCCCAGATGAACAGGTCGCCGGTGAACAGGACGCGGCGGGTCGGCGCCCACACCCACGTGGCGTCGTCGGTTTCGCCGCGGTCGTGGAACAGGTCGAACGGCTCCCCGCCGACTTCGATGTGCAGCTGCTCGGTGTAGGTCTCGTCGGGGTACCGGTACTCGGTGGGCCACGAGAGGTTTGGCACGCGGAACTGTCGCCGGTTGATCACGCCGTTGTACCCGGGCGTGAGCCGGTAGCGGTCGAAGCGTGCGCTGATCGCCTCGTGCGCGATCACCCGAGGTGGAGCCCAGTCGTTCGAGTGTGCCTCTTCTTCGTAGATGTCGACGCCGAACACGTGGTCGATATGACCGTGCGTGAAGATCGCCGTGTCGAGCCGGCGGGGCGACCACGAGCGGATCGTCTCGTGCACCGACTTCGCGAACAACGCACCACTCGTGTCGATCACGACGAGCCCGGCGTCGGTGTCGACAACCGCGG
Source organism: uncultured Burkholderiales bacterium (assembly GCA_964558245.1). GTDB lineage: Bacteria > Actinomycetota > Acidimicrobiia > IMCC26256 > PALSA-610 > JBBQER01. Next base: position 1,551 of record CAZLEC010000508.1, read on the forward strand.
AGTTGGCGAACGCGTCGACGAACGCGACGCCCGGCTGCACCTCGGCCAGCCGCCCACTCCACTGCCGGAACGGGTGGTACGACTCGATCGGGAGCGCCCCGGTGAAGAGCTTCTCGGCGAGATCGAGCAGTTCGAGGTCGTCGGCCATGGCCGCAGTCTCGCGCCCGCGGTCCGGCGCACGCCTTGCCGCGCGAATGGAAACGTGTTTCAATTCCGCGATGTCGCCTGCCCTGGAAGCCGCCTCGGAGCCCGAGAGCACGCTGGCGCGCAGCCAGGCGGAGCGCCGGCGCCGGGTGCTCGCGGCGACGTTCGAGCTCGCGGCCGACGGAGGCTTCGACGCGGTGCAGATGCGCGACGTCGCGGCTGCGGCCGACGTCGCGCTCGGCACGGTGTACCGCTACTTCTCCTCGAAGGAGCGACTGCTGCTCGAGGCGATGGCGGAGCAACAGTCGGATCTGCGGGCCTACATCGAGACGCATCCGCTCGCGGAGACCACCGCGGTCGACCGCGTCATGTCGGTGCTGCGGCGCTCGAACCGGAGCCTGCGCCGCTACCCCGACGTGACGGCGGCGATGGTGCGCGCGTTCGGCTCCGCACAGTCGGAGAACGCCGACATCGTGCGGCGCGTCACGGAGCTGATGACCGCGATCATCACACGCGCGGTGCAGGGCACCGACCTGCACGCGCCGACCGAGCGAGAGGTGCGCGTCGCGCGCATCCTCATGCAAGTGTGGCTGTCGTCGCTGAACGGATGGGTGTGCGGCGTCGACGGGCCCGAACGCGTCGACGAAGACCTCGAAGCGGCTGCCCGCCTGCTCCTGGGTTAGCCGCAGCGATCATCGCTATTTCGGGCTAGGCCATAGAACTAAAATGCCGCAATGAGTCGGCATCTTCCTCGGCGCCAATCTGCCGTATCGAAACGCGTCGGTCTGCTCGCCGGTGCGGTCGTGGTGATCTGCGTCGCGCTCGCGGTACCTGCGTTCGGCTTCGCGTCGAGGGTCACGCGCACGGTCGTGGTGCCCCAGCTGGCCGGTCGCTCGGTCACGGCGACGTGCCCGAAGGGTGAGCACGTCTCGTTCGGTGGTGTCATCAGTGAGTTCAAACCGCCGCCCAAGACGACCGGGCATCCGAGCGTCTACCCCACGAGCATGCACCGCACCGCCGCGGGACAGTGGACCGTGTCGGGACTGAGCGAGACCGTCGGCACGGGGAGTCATCTCAGCGCCGTCGCGTATTGCGACCGCGGCGCCGTCCCGCGCGTCGCGTCGGGCACGGTCCGGCTCCCCGGCTTTGCCGCGAGCACCGCGATTGCGACCTGCCCGACCGGAACCGTGGTGGTCGGCGGAGGATTCAGCTCCGGCTCGTCGCGGACGAACCTCGAGTACGTCGGGCAACTCGAACGCGCCTCCTCGACGCGGCTGGCGGTGACCATGGGGAACGTCGTGAACGTGGCGACGACGGTGACTGCGATCGCCTACTGCGCGAAGGGCTCGGCTCCGACCGAGCACACGACGACACTGACGCTCGCTGGTCACAAGGGCGGAACCGCGCGCGTCAACTGCCCGACAGGTTCCGCGCTGGTGTTCGGCGGCGTCGACGTGAGCCCGCCGACCGGAACGGCGGGGAACTACTCCGCGGTCGTCCCGTTCAGCTGGACCGCGCAGTCGCCGACGCAGTGGGTCGTCAGCGGCTACGACGTCGGCAACGTCTCGGGATCGCTCACCGCCGTCGCGTACTGCCGGTAGACCACCGCCCGGCCGTCAACTCGCGGGCTCGGTGACGTCGTTCCCGAAGTCGGGCTGGTCGAGCAGCGCCTTGGCGGTCTCGTAGTCGTTCTCGAACACCATCACGCGGTGGCCGACCCACACGCCGTAGTGCGGCGCCCAGCCGCCCGCGTCGCTGTGGATCGCGCCGGCCTTGATCCCGCGGGACTCGAGCGCGGCCACGAGGGTGTCGGCTTCGAACCTCGTCGGCACCCGCACGAGCTCCACGATCTTCTCGTGGTCGCGGTGATCCTGGTCGTCGTGATGCCGATGGCGGCGGAGGTGCACGCCGGGAGCGTACCGAGGATCTATGCGTTCACCAGGGGTGTTTGCCCAGAACTGAAACGTGTTCTACTTTCCACCGTATGAGTGAGACGCGGCACTACAACTTCGCCGACCTGTTCGAGCTGGCCGCCGACAAGGTCCCCGACCGGGTCGCGATCATCGACAAGCG
>CAZLEC010000509.1:0-3764 GCA_964558245.1 uncultured Burkholderiales bacterium
ACGGTTCCACCCACGACAGCTGTGGATAGCGCCGCAGACGGTCGCCCCAAAACGCGCTGTGCAGCTTCGCCAGGCCGCGGACACCGTTCGCAACCTGCTCGACCGTCATAGGACGCGTCGCGTCGCGAGGATCGCAATCGCGGGCGCGGATGTCCTCCATGACCATGATGAAGTCAAGGTGAGGCTCGTCGATGAGCGTGAAGTAGACCTGAGGGTGGTCGATCGGCAGCGGCACGCCGGACGCGAACAGCCGGGGCTCGTTGAAGACCCCTCCCATGCGCGCATTCACCGCCGTGTGCTCGGGATCGGCAGCCTTCACGAACACGGTCGCCGGTCCGGAACCCCTGGCATACGAAAGTCCGAGACGCGCCCGCTGGTTCGTGCCGTCGTCGCGCAACTCGACCCGGACGTCCTGTACCTCGACGCCGGGGAAGGCATCGGCAAGCGCCGACGTCATCCACTCCGGCATCACCGCCTCCCACCCCGCCGGGATGTTCAACCGCATTGGCGTTCCTCTCGCAGACCGCTGCAAACAATGCCCGCTCCGAACGTGTTGTCGCCACGCGGAGACCTTCACGGAGTTGCTCGGACTTCTCCGTCCTCCACCCGGCTGGACATCTCGGGAGAAGTCAAGATCGGACGCGACACGGTCCTGGTCGGCAAAGCGCTGACCAGGACCGATTGGGGGGGGAGGATTCGAACCTCTCACGTTCGGGTTATGAGGCGTCGCCTGTGTCTTGCGGCCGAGACGCGGGCAAGTCCCCTTATGACAGGAGCCTGGTCGCGTCGGCGACGTACTGCGCGACCTTCTCGATACGCAGCCGGTGGTCCAGGTCGCACAGGCGCATCAAGCGCCGGCACGACGGCGACGCGTCGCGGATCACCAACGTGTGACCGTGGCGGGCGGCATAGTCGGTCGCGTCCACGAGCGCGTGGAAACCAGACGAGTCCATGAACGTGACGTCCGAACAATCGACGCTCACCAGCGCCTCTTCAGATGCGTCGATGGTCTCGCGAAGCTCGACCGTCAAGGCGGGCACAGTCGCCAAGTCGATTTCCCCGATTGCTCTGCAGGTCCGAAGCATCTCTGGTTCCCTTGGTTGCGCGAAAAGGCCGGGTTCAGGGTTCGCTCGCGCGATTTGGCTCACGATTCTCACGAGCACGTGTCCGGGTCGTGCTCCGGTGGTGTCATCGGAAGACCATGATCGCCATCAGACCGAGAACCGCGCCGCCGACCAGCACGCAGGCAAGAACGACAAGGACGCTCTTCAACCCACGACCGGCGCGGCCGGCGCCCATCTGCGCGAGCACGGCGTGCTGCTCTTCGTGCAGCAACCGCTCGTTCTCGGTCGCGGTGCCAACTTTCGAAAGGTGCTGAGAGCGCCCCGGCTTGCGGGCCTTGTCGCCTCGACTTCCCACGTCAGTCTCCAGTTCGCGCAACGCGATCGTTGACGCGCTACCAGGGTCCGGAGCAACGCTGTATCAGCACGGTATACCCGCGGCGACCGCAACCCGACCGCGGGACTGTCCGTGCCGAACGGGTCGCAGCGGAACATGGTGGTCGGCCGCCGGTCTGAAGCGTCCGCAGAGGTTTCGGGGCTTCTACGGCGACCTGTTCGGGCTCGTGGGTCCCGCGTAGTCGCCCAACACCCAGATTCGCTCGCGCGTTCTGGCACGAACTCACGCGGGTGTGATGGGCTGAGTGGCGTCATGCGCATCCTGATGATCGGCGGCACGGGTCCGAGCGGCATACCGATCGTGGAGCGGCTCCTCGAGCACGGGCACGACGTCACGATCCTGCACCGGGGCGAGCACGAGCGATCTGAGACGCCGCCCGATCTCGTGCACATCCACGCCGACCCGTACGACGACGTGTCGCTTCGAGACGCGGTCGCCGAGACGACATGGGATGTAGTCGTCGCGATGTATGGACGGCTCCGAATGGTCGCGTCCGCGACCGTGGGTCGGTGTGATCACTTCGTGTCGGTGGGCGGTGTGCCCGCGTACCGCGGGTGGACGAACGCACAGCTGTTCGAGCCGGCCGGACTGCCGGTGCCGGTAGCCGAGGACAGCGCGCTCGTAGATGATCCCGCGCTCGACGAGAAGGGCTACCGCATCGTCCGCACGGAAGAGGCCGTGTTCGCGGCGCATCCGAACGCCGCGCACTTTCGCTACCCGTATCTCTACGGTCCGTACCAGCCGGCGCCGCGCGAGTGGATGATCGTCAGGCGCATACTCGACGGCAGGCAACGAATCATCGTCGCCGACAACGGCCTGACCCTGCACCATCACTGCTACACCATCAACTGCGCCGCCGCGGTCGTTGCCGCGGTGGAACATCGAGAGCGCAGCGCGGGGACGATCTTCAACATCGGCGACGCGGAGGTGCTCACGGTGCGCCAGGTCGTCGAGGTGTGCGCGCGCGAGCTCGGCGCGGAGGTCGAGATCGTGTCGATGCCCTACGAGCTCGCCGTCCCGGCGTGGCCGTTGCTCGCGCAGCCCTCGGTGACCCACCGGGTCCTCGACCTGACGCGCGTGCATCACCAGCTCGGCCATCGCGACGTCGTGCCCGCACGCGAGGCAGTCGGCCGCACCGCCCGTTGGCTCGCCGAGCACCCTCCGGAACCCGGCGGTCTCGAGGAGATGGTGCTCACGGATCCGTTCGACTATGCGGCCGAGGACGCGCTCGTCGACGCATGGAACGCGGCCCGCGCGTCGGTCGTGCTTCCCGAGTTCGCGAACCCGCCGGGCTTCGGCCTCGCGTACAGCGGTCCCGACGGGCGGCCGCGCCTGCACGCGGAGTTCCCCGAGTGAGCGGGCCGCTCGCCGGCGTGCGCGTCCTCGACCTGTCGATCGCGCTGACCGGGCCGTACGCGGCCGCGCTGCTCGCCGACCAGGGCGCGTCGGTGATCAAGGTCGAACGGCCGGGAATCGGTGACATCGCGCGTTGGGTCGGGGTCAGCGTCAACGGGATGAGCTCCCTGTATCTCGTGTGCAACCGCGGGAAGCGCTCGATCGCGGTCGATCTACAGACGCCGGCGGGGCTCGACATCGTGCGCCGGCTCGCGGCGGACGCCGACGTGCTGATCCAGAACTTCCGACCGGGCGTGATGGACAAGCTCGGGCTCGGCTATCGCGACGTGCGCGCGATCAACGGTGACGTCGTATACGTGTCGCTCTCCGGGTTCGGCGCGACCGGTCCGTACCGCGATCGCAGCGCCTACGACACCGTGATCCAGGCCTACGGCGGCCTCGCCGCGAACCAATCCGATCCCGCCGACGGCACCCCGGTGTTCCTGCGGCAGACCGCCGCCGACAAGGTGACGGCGCTCTACGCGGCGCAGGCGATCTGCGCCGCGCTGTACGCACGGGAGCGCGGGAAGGGGGGCCAGCACATCGAGCTCTCGATGATGGACGCCGTTGTCTCGTTCCTGTGGGCCGACTCCGCGGCGAACGAGGTGCTGCTCGAGGCCGACGGATCACAACTCTCGAGCTTCGTCGCCGCCTTCCGGCCACTGCGCTTCACCGACGGCTGGGGAATCGTGACCCCGACCTCCGATCACGACTTCGCCGGGATGTGCCGCGCACTCGACGTCGACGGCTACGACGATCCGCGCGTCGCGACGATCGGTGAGCGCATGAAGAACCGCGAGGTGTCGGCGGGGATCATCGCGCGGTGCTACGCGAACGCCGAGTCGAGGAGCATGGCCGACGCGAGCGCGCAATTCGAGGCCGAGCGGGTCCCGTTCGCGATGATCCTCTCC
>CAZLEC010000510.1:0-3760 GCA_964558245.1 uncultured Burkholderiales bacterium
GACGTCAGCCTGGCCTCGGAGTCGCATCAACTTCCGAGCGCACGCTGCGGACATGAACGCCATCGCCAACGCCCTACTGGACGTCCTAGCCGCCGACGCCGGTGATACCGCCGCTGCTCGCGAGCACATTTCGACCGCCCAGCTGCAATCGCGTGCAACTGCCCGTCGCAATCGCCAAGTGGTGGAGATCGCAGCGCTGATCGTCAGCGGCGATCGCACACGCGCTGCCGGGCTCTCGCTGATCCACGCGTCGGAGTTTCCCGACGATCGTGAACTACTGGCTCGCATCACGAACCTGACTACTGACGGCGCGTGAACGAGCATGTTCGGCCGGCGTCGACGTGCGAAGCGAATGTCGATCTCTCTACTTCTCCCTACGCCGACAGCGAGACCATTCGTGTGAGTGGGGGAGTTGCTCCAAAGCGCAAGTCCCCCCTCCGACACGCGTGATCGGATGGTGATTTTGCCGTTGCCGTCGATCGAGTGTGGGGGTTCGTCTTCGGGCAATTGGCGCCGTATGCGTGGTGCTCGCCGTCTGGCAGAGCGAGGTCAGCAGCTCGAGTTGGGGTTGTTCACCGAGGCGGAATAGATCTCGCCCAGACCGGAGGGAAGTTCGGCCGTCAAGTAAACGCCCGTATAGCAAGGCGTCGGCGGGAGCATGGCGCCGCTGTCAGTGGTGGGTGCGAAGTAGGTGCCGTCCGACCCGACCGTCAGGCCGGTCGGTTGGCAGGCGAACTGGTCCGAGCACACATCGATGGGCGATCCGGGGAGGAGTCCCGAAGCCTGCGTGTATCCCCAGTCCTTGACACTGTTCTGTTGCGTCGTCAGGACGAGCACCCCGCCCTTGCAGGGCGAGAGGCACGGCGCAGGCGGTGCGGTAGTGGTCGTGGTCGGGGGCACTGTCGTCGTGGTGGTCGTGGTCGGGGGCACTGTCGTCGTGGTGGTCGTGGTCGGGGGCACCGTCGTCGTGGTGGTCGTGGTCGGAGGCACCGTCGTCGTGGTGGTCGGCGCCATCGTCGTCGTCGTCGTGGCGGCGGGTGTGCACAAGGCTTGCGTCTGTGCGTTTACGGCCTTTAGCCACGTGGCTGTCGCCTGGATGAACCGGGCGAGGTTTCCCTTGGTCAGCGTGGGAGGCGGGTTGTTCTTGAGCACCTGGGGAAGGGTCTTGATGTAGCAGCTCGGTGTCCCGGGGGCACCCCACGGCGTCGTCGTGGTCGTGGTAGCCGATGGGGTCGTTCTCGTAGGCGTAGTGGACGCTGACGCCCCTGCGATGCCCCACGTCATCAGGCCCAGCCCCGCGATGATCCCCATGGCCAACACGGCTCCGTGCACTGCCACCCGCGACCCGAAAATCTTCCGCACCAGGTCCCCAATCCACATCATCGGACTGCTCGAATCGGCATCGAGAGATGCCGCAACGGACATCATCCCGATCCCTTGTTACAGTTGCGCGTCACACCAAGAAGGGGCCGATCAGCGGCCACATCGACGCTGAAGGCGCAACTGTCGCCCCTACGAGTGCTCCGTCAGATGGCCTCCGCTGGGTGTGAGTCGCGCCACCCGCTCCGCCGCGAGCCGGTACTGATCGCCGAGTCGACCGCCGATCGCGACCATCCCCGACTCGGCAAGGCGGGCGACCGCCCGGCGTGCTTCCGGTCGAGGCATACCGGCCGCACGAATCAGGGTGTCCAGTGTCGGTCCGTCGAACCGCGCTCGGCCGGAGGGCGGTCTCATGTGGTGAACGCAACTCGTTGGTCGAAGAAGGTTGCTCCGGCCGGCGGCTGTCAACGGTATATATACGGCGCTCATCGTATATACTGATCGCATGGCGAAGCATCTGGTGGACATCGATGACGAAGCGTTGAGCGCAGCCCGCGCGCAGCTCGGAACCGAGACGATCAAGGACACGGTCAACCAGGCGCTCAGGCGCGCAGGGCACACGCGGTCGAAGACGGTGACGGTGGCGCTCGATCGGCTGGCCCGTGCCGATCTCGGTCAGCGCGACGATGCATGGCGCTGAGCCATCTCGTCGACACGAGCGTGCTGACGCGGCTCCGCTTCGCGCCGGTACGCGAGCAGATCGAGTCCCGCGCCAATGTGGGCGAGCTCGCCCGCGCCGGAATCAGCGACCTCGAGATCGGTTACGCGGCGCGGAGCGCGGCCGAGTGGGATCGGCTCGTCGCCGCGCTGACCGTATTTGAGCTCATCGAGACAACGGCCGAACATGTGCAGCGCGCTCGTCAGCTGCAACGCATGCTGGCCGCCAAGCACCAGCGCGGCCGAAAGCTGCCTGATCTCCTCATCGCTGCGGCGGCCGAGGCGAACGGCTTGACGGTGCTTCACTACGACGCGGACTTCGATCGAATCTCCGCCGTCACCGGGCAAGCGTGCGAATGGGTCGTGCCCTCGGGCTCCGTCGACTGACACACGACCCGTCGACGCGCTGCTCACGCAATGTCGAGGATCGCGTGAAGTGCCCGCGTGTACTTAGGGCGTGCGTCGCCCCTCCGACACCAACTTCAGCTACGCCGTGTGGTTGACGCCGGCGCTGACGGTGGCCGCTGTTAGGTAGTTGCGGTGACGGTGATCGGTGGACTCGACAAGCCTTCCTCACCATCTCCGCTGCCTCTCTCTGGCTAGGGCAGGTGGTCCGCGAAGTTGGGCGGGACCCGCACCACGATGACCGACGCGTTGCTGTATCCGCCGTTGAGTAGCCACAGGGTGTTCGCTATGGGGATGACGAGGCGGAAGCCTTCGTCCGAGGTGCCGCCCTTGGCCGGCCTCTGGTCGAATCTTCGTTGATCGGCGTTCCACACGAATTCGGACGACGCAACCGCGTGGGTCGAGGCAATCTCGAGGCTGTCCCCGCTGAGTGCCCATAGCCAGTTGTCGAGTTCAGTGACGACTGACGGCCCGAAGCCGAGGTTGATGAATCGGTTCGCGTGCCAGCCCGTTGCGAAAAGGGCGAACGCGTCGCCGTTGGCCCGCACGATGAGGCCGTCGATCGGCGGGTCCGAGCCGATGCGGGGAATGGAGGCGGAAGTCATCGCTGCGACCGAGCTGGTACCGGATGCGCCCTCCAGCGGGACGACCCCTTCGGTCTGATTGCGTTCCGGGTTGACGATCTCGACTGATCCATTGGCGAGGCCGACCAGGAGACGGGATCTGGTCTCGAACGCCGTCGTCGCCGCTGACGGCAAGTCGACGCGCGCGATCTCGTGTCCGTCGCTTGCAGAGATGTGCAGCGCGTACCTCGAATTGTTGCCTACTAGCCATACTCCGGCGTCGCCTGTCACGAGCGCGCACGCACACGAGTCGGGGTGAAGCGTTGTTGTGAACAGGACCTGGTTTGTTGATAGGTCGATCTTGCTGACCGTCGTGTCCGGATTGCCGCCATCACCTCCGCCGCCGACCCAGAGTGTGTCGCCGTCTCCGGCGATCGAGTACACCGCGTCCTGGGGGACGTTGAGCGTGCCGGTGAGCGATGCGGTGAGTGGGTCGCGCCGCTGCAGGCGGACACCCGCCTGCACCTCGCCATCACCGGCATGCGGAACCACCGAGAGCCAGACGGATCCCGCGGCGGATGCGATGGGATCCACTCCCGCGAGTTGAGGTGTCAACGCCTTCACGACATCGAACGGGGCAAGTTTGACTGGCGCGGTCGTCGTGGTCGAGGTCGACGGTGTGGGGGACGCGCTGGTCGGCGTCACCGAAGTGCCGGGCTTCGGGGCAGCATCGCGATCAACGATCGCGGCTGTTC
>CAZLEC010000511.1:0-2186 GCA_964558245.1 uncultured Burkholderiales bacterium
CGACGTCATCGAGCGCCAAACGTGGTTCCCGCGCGCCACGCAACCGGAGATGGTGCAAACGTCGGACAAGCTCTGGCGCAAGACGATCGACCAGTCGGGCTCGCTCGGCTCGGGCAACCACTTCGTGGAGGTCTGCCTCGACGAGGACGACAACGTGTGGGTGGTGCTGCACTCCGGTTCCCGCGGCGTCGGCAACGAGATCGCCAAGCGCCACATCGACGGCGCGAAGAAGCTCATGCAGCAGTACTTCATCGAGCTCGACGACCCCGACCTCGCCTACTTCGCGCAGGGCACGCCGGAGTTCGACGCGTACGTCCACGACATGCTGTGGGCGCAGGACTACGCGCGCTCGAACCGTGAGCAGATGATGGACGCCGCGCTGCAATCGCTCGAGCAGACCATCGGCCGGCCGTACGAGCGCGTCGAAATTATCGACTGTCATCACAATTACACCGAGCGGGAGCACCACCACTCGCGCGACCTCTGGGTCACGCGCAAGGGTGCGATCCGCGCGCGCGAGGGCGACAAGGGCATCATCCCGGGCTCCATGGCCACCGGCACCTACATCGTGGAAGGGCTCGGCAACGAGCGCGCCTTCTCGTCGGCGTCGCACGGCGCGGGGCGGCGCATGTCACGCGGCGTCGCCCGCAAGACCGTGACCGAAGCCGAGCTCCGCGCCGACATGGCCGGCAAGGCGTGGAACGACCGCGACGCCAAGGCGCTGCTCGACGAGGCGCCCGCTGCCTACAAGCCCATCGCCGACGTGATGGACGCGCAGGCCGACCTCGTGCGCGTGCTGCACACCCTCCGCCAGGTCCTCAACTACAAGGGCACGTAGCCGCCACGGAGTCGGGCAAACGCCGCGTTTACGCCCGATCCGGGAGCATTCATTGCTTAGCGGACCACCCCGCACTACACATAGGGAGGCGACGCGCGTCGCCTCGGGGGGCAGTCGTGGCCGGAACCGGCCGAGCGAGGCAATGGATCCGGCGGGCCGGCATCGCGGGCACGGCCGCGGCACTCGTCGTGAGCGCGCTCGCCACCGCCGCGAGCGGCGCCACCGCCACGCGCCAGACCGGCGTCGCCGTGGGCGAAGCGCACCAGTGCGCGCTGTCGGCGACCGGCGTGGTGAAGTGCTGGGGGCGCAACGGCGAGGGCCAGGTGGGCAACGGCGACGCCACCGGCGCGTTCGTACCGAAGCCGGTCACCGTGCTCACCGGCGCGGCCGGCATCAGCACCGGCGACGACCACACCTGCGCGGTGATGCACGACGCAACCGTGAAGTGCTGGGGCCGCAACGACGCGGGCGAGATCGGCAACGGGGGCCGCACGGACGCGATCAAACCCACGACCGTGAAAGGTGTCGGCGGCACCGGCGTGTTGAACGGCGTCGACATCGTGGTGGCCGGCGGCGACCACACGTGCGCGCTGATGAAGAACAAGACCGTGAAGTGCTGGGGCCAGAACAACGAAGGTGTGCTCGGCAACGGCACGATCAAGAACGCGCTCACCCCGGTGAGCGTCACCGGACTCCAACGGGTCACGACGCTGACGTTGAGCGCCCAGGTCGCGTGTGCGTCGTTGCAGGCCGGAACCGTGAAATGCTGGGGCTACACCGGCGACGGTGAGCTCGGCGTCGGGCCCGGCCAGGAGACGTGCGAATTCGGCGAGTTCTCCCACTCGTGCGCGCGGACGCCGACGACGGTGAAGGGCGTCAGCAACGCGATCGCGGTGTCGGCCGGCCAGAACCACGTGTGCGCGCTCCTGAAGAACGCGCAGGTCGAGTGCTGGGGCAACAGCTCCACCACGCCCGTGATCGTGCGCGGCCTGAGCGCGGTGGAACAGATCGCGACCAACGGGCTCGACGGCAACGACAAGTCACGCGCGCTCTTGAAGAACGGGACCGTGAAGTACTTCCCGTACGACTCCAAGCAGCACGCGCCGCTCCCCACTGCCGTCGGCGGCATCGCCACCGCGAGCTTCATCGCGATCGGCGGCAGCACCGACTGCGCGGTCCTGACCGCCGGCACCGTGAAGTGCTGGGGCGACAACGGCACTACGGCGACCACGCCGGTGATCATCCAAGGCCTGTGAGCCGCAGAACGATCGCGGCCCTCGCTGCGCTCACCGCCGCGTGGGCGGCGGGCATCGCCGGCTCGGCACCGTCGGGCGCGGCCACCGCGCCC
>CAZLEC010000511.1:2286-3754 GCA_964558245.1 uncultured Burkholderiales bacterium
CCACGAGCTCCGCGAGTACCGGAAGCATCGCGGCCGGCGAGTCGCACACGTGCGCGCTGCTCCCGATCGGCACCGTGAGGTGCTGGGGCCTGAGCAGCTCGGGGCAGATCGGCAACGGCACCACGAGCGGGTTCGCGCGGAAACCGCAGAAGGTACCGAGCGTCAGCGGGACGATCGCGATCGCGGCGGGCGAAGCGCACACGTGCGCGCTGGCGCAGACCGGCAGCGTGAAGTGTTGGGGCGCCAACTACGGCGGCCAGCTCGGCAACGGCACGTTCCGCGACGCGCCGAGAGCCGTGAACGTGGTCGGGTTGAGCACCGTGATCGCGATCTCCGCGGGCGGCGGCCATACCTGCGCGCTGTTGCGGGCCGGCAACGTGAAGTGCTGGGGCGCCGACAACTCCGGCGTGCTCGGCAACGGCACCACCACCAACAAGTCGAAGCCGGCGAGCGTGAGCGGCCTGAGCGGCGTCGCCGCGATCAGCACCGGCAACCAAGACACGTGCGCGCTCCTGAAGAACGGCACGGTCAAGTGCTGGGGCTACAACGGCGACGGCGAGCTCGGCACCGGCATCCGGAACGGCCCGCAATCCTGCGACTCGGGCGACGTCTCCACCGCGTGCAGCACCACTCCCATCACCGTGCCCGGCCTCGGCGGCGTGGCCGCGATCGACGTCGGCAAGAACAGCACGTGCGCGCTCCTGAGATCCGGCACCGTCAAGTGCTGGGGCAACAACGACAACGGCGAGCTCGGCAACGGCACCACCACCGCGTCGCTGACGCCGGTCACGGTCAAGGGCATCAGCACCGTGACCGCGCTCAGCTCCGGCGGCGTCAACGGCAACTACACGTGCGCGCTCTTGAGATCCGGCACGATCAAGTGCTGGGGCTACAACGGCGACGGCGAGCTCGGCACCGCCACGACCACGTCGTCACTTACTCCCGTGAGCGTGGCCGGGCTCGGCGGCGCGACCTCGATCACCACCGGCGGCCGCCACGCGTGCGCCGAGACGAAGCACGCGATCGCCAAGTGCTGGGGCGAGAACGTCTACGGGCAGCTCGGCAACGGCACGACGAAGAGCTCGACCACACCGACCGTCGTCGTCGGACTCTGAGCGTCGTGGCCCCGCGTGCGCACCCGCCCATCCGATCGTAGGATTTCGCACGAGTCGTTCGGAAGCCACGAGGGGGAGCGTCACATGAAGCGGTTCATACGTGTAGTCATGCCGTTGCTCGTTGCCGGGGCGGTGATGATGCCGGCCGCACTCGCGCACGCGGCCACCACCAATTACGTCGCCCTCGGCGACAGCTACTCGTCGGGTGTGGGTACCGATCACTACGACCTCAGCTCGAGTTGCGATCGCAGCTCGCTCGCGTATCCCGCGCTGGTCGCCAAGGCGAAGAGCTACTCGCTCAACTTCCAGGCGTGCAGCGGCGCGACCACGACCGACGTGATCAACAACCAGGT
>CAZLEC010000512.1:0-3749 GCA_964558245.1 uncultured Burkholderiales bacterium
CCAGTCTCGTGCGCAGCCGGGCCAGATCGTCGAGCGTGCTCACGTGGAGATCGTAACGAGCGGTCGGGGCCTCACGAGTCGACGAACAGCGCGTCGCAGATCTCGAGGAGCGACGCGATGTCGCTGATGTCGTGCTCGAACCCGGGCACGCGGACGACTACGTCGGGCACGCGCGCGAGCTCGGCGCGCAGCTCGGCCTCGCGCATCGCGACCACCGAGAAGTTGGCGTACGACTCGGCCACGGTGCGCAGGACGCGCGCGGTGCGCGCGGTGTCGGCGAGCGCGTGATCGGGAAGCGCCGCGAGCGCGTCGGCGATCGGGCCCGCTCGATCAGCGAACGCGGCAGACGCGGCCGCGCCCTCGGGGTCGAGCAAGGTGTCGGGCAGCGTCTTGTTGAGCACCAGCGCGCCGAGGTGGAACTCACGATCGCGGAGCACCGCGCAGAAGTGCTCGGCCTCGTAGAGGGGCGCGGCTTCGAGCGTCGTGACCACCGCGAAGGTCGTGCGGCGGTCGTGGAGCAGCCGCTCGACCGATTGCGCGCGCTCGACGAACCCTTCGTACATCGACTGGAAGTTCAAGAAGAACTCCGCGATGTCCTCGAGAAACTTGCTTCCCAGCACCCGATCGGCGACCTGGTAGAACGGGCGGCTCGCGAAGTTGATCATCTTCACGCTGCGCTTGCCGCCGACGCGGTACGGGAGGGTGAGCCAGCGCAGCAGCCGCCCGCCGAAGAACTCCGCCATACGCGCCGGGGCGTCGAGGAAGTCGACCGCGTTGCGCGTCGGCGGGGTGTCGACCACGATCAGGTCGTACTCGCCCGACGCGTGGATCTCGAACAGCCGCTCCATCGCGATGTAGTCGTGACTCTGCACGAATCGCGCGGTGAGATTCGTGTACAGCCGGTTCTCGAGGATGCGGTACGCGGTCTCGGGATCGCGAGCATGCCGGCGAACGAGGTCGTCCCACGACTGCTTCGTGTCGAGCATCGCGGCCCACAGCTCGCCCCGCGGCTCGAGCCCGGCCGTCTTCAGCACCTCGGGCGGCACGCGGTGCGCTTCGTTTCCGATGCCGTCGAGGCCGAGCGCGGTCGCGAGCCGGCGCGCGGGATCGATCGTCAGCACGAGCGTCTTGCCGCCGAGACGGGTCGCGGCGCCCAACGCGGCCGCCGCCGCCACCGACGTCTTGCCGACGCCACCCGATCCGCAACAGACCACGATCTCCTTGGTCGCGAACAGCTGTTCGAGCGTCGTGCTGCGGCCGCTCGCGGGCCGGGCGCTCAATGCCCGAGCTCCGCGCCGAGCGCGTCGGCGACCATGCGGGTGACGCGCAGCCCGTGATCGCGAACGAACAGGTAGGGCACGTAGAGCAGCGGGAGCTCGACCGTCTCGCGCAGCTCGTCGAGATGCACGGCGCGGGTGCGGCGCAGCGAGACCGCGAGCCGCGCGGCGTCGAGTACCTCGACCGCGCCGCGCCCGGCCTGCGAGACCAACACCTCGGTCGCCTCGGGCCGGCGCAACGCTTCGAACGTCTCTTCGTCGCTGCGCGTGAACAACTCGGGCAGCACGCGATTGACGATCACGACGCCGAGCGGGACGTCGACCTCGGCGCGCAGGCGCGCGACGAGCTCGATCGTCTCGGTCACGGGCATCTCTTCGGGGGTGGTGACGATGTTGACCGCGGTCACGTCGGGATCGCCGAGCAGCTCCGACACCCAGCGCGTCTGGTCGCGCAACGGGCCGACGTCGACCAACTCCTGGATCGCGTCGGCCGCGCCGAGCTGCGCGACGATGTGGCCGGTCGCAGCGGCGTCGACCACCACGATGTCGTGCTCGGCCCGGCCCTCGATCGCCTCGCGGACCTCCCACATGATCTTGCCGATCGTGAGGATCTCCTTGACGCCGGGCGCGGCGGTCGCAACGAAGTCGAGCACCTTGGCGAGCGGCCCGAGCCGACCGATCACCGGTACCCGCATGCTCACGCGCAGGTACTCGCGCAGCGACGCCTCCGTGTCCATCGCCATCGCGTGCACGCCGGGATAGACCTCTCGCGGGGTGAACCCGACGGCCTTCTGCTCGAACTGGGCCGGGATGTCACCCTTGGCGTCGACCTCGATGAGGAGGACCCGCCGGCCGGTGCGCGCCGCCAGCAACGCCGTCGCGGCGGCCATCGTGCTCTTGCCGACGCCACCCTTGCCGGTGAAGAACAGGCAACGGCGGTCGAGCAGGTCGGCCCCGCTCACGACGCACTCATCACGCGGTGGCTACCGAGAGCCGAAGCCAACCTTGCGATCGGAGTCGGCGCCCGCGATCTCGACGTACGCGAGCTTGTCGAAGGGGATGCCGAGCCGCTTGCCCTTGGCGTCGGTCAGCCAGAGCAACGAGCTCTTCTCGTTGAGGGCTTTCTCGATCGTCGAGCTGACCGTCTCCGCGTCGTCGCCCATCTCGAGGACGATCTCGCGCGGCGTGTAAACGACTCCGATGCGTACTTCCATGGCCGGCACCCTATCCCCTTGATACCCGTGTCCCGTCAGACGATCTTGAGCTCGGTCCGGTAGCGGCGCTTGGGCGCCAGCTCGACGTCGATGCGCTCCGCGATCGCGCGGAACGCGACCGACGCTTCGTCGTCGGGATGGGAGACGACGATCGGATGACCCTCGTCGCCCCCGGCCCGCAGCTCCTGCACCAACGGCACCTGGCCGAGGAGCGGCACGTCGAGTTGGTCGGCCAGCTCCTGGCCGCCGCCTTCGCCGAACAACCGGTACGTCGTGTCGTGATCGCAACGGAACCACGACATGTTCTCGATCACGCCCATGACCTGGAGGTTGACCTTGCGCGCCATGTACGCGGCGCGCTGCGCGACCTTCTGGGCGGCCGGCTGCGGCGTGGTGACGATCACGACCTCGGCGCGGGGCAGGAACTGCGCCATCGAGAGCGCGATGTCACCGGTGCCCGGCGGCATGTCGACCACGAGGTAGTCGGGTTCGCCCCAGTGCACGTCGGTGAGGAATTGCTCGAGCGCCTTGTGCAGCATCGGGCCGCGCCACACGACGGGCTGATCTTCACGCGCGAAGAACCCCATCGAGATGAGCGTGACCCCGTTGGCGTCGGGCGGCACGATCACGTCGTCGATCACGGTCGGCGGCCGGTCGATCCCGAGCATGCGCGGCATCGAGAAGCCCCACACGTCGGCGTCGACCGCGGCAACGCGCGAGCCGCGCTGCGCGAGCGCGACCGCGAGGTTCGTGGTGACCGACGACTTGCCGACCCCACCCTTGCCGGAGGCGATCGCGAGGACGCGCGTCTTCGAGTCGACGAACGGGTTGGGGCGGTGCTCGTGCGCGGCGCCGTCGGCATGGTCGTGCGCGTGGCCGCCGCCGTGGAGCCGGGCGGCCAGCGCGGCGCGCTCCTCGTCGGTCATCACCGTGAGGTCGACGTCGACGTGGCCGACTCCGGCCAGCGCGCTCACGGCGTCGGTGACCCGCTTGGTGATCTCGGCCCGCAACGGGCACCCCGCCACGGTCAGGGCCACGGTCACGCCCACCCGGTCGCCCTGCACGGCGATGCCCCGGACCATGTCGAGATCGACGATCGATTGGCGGATCTCGGGGTCCTCGACCGGCCTGAGCGAGTCGAGCACCTCGGCCTCGGTGGGCATTGGGCGGCTCCTGGGTATTTCCACTACCTGCGTAGGTAGAATACCCATGTGACCAACGCCGACCTCACTCCGGACGAGTTCGCGGCGGCCGTGGC
>CAZLEC010000513.1:0-3740 GCA_964558245.1 uncultured Burkholderiales bacterium
TGGCGACGTCGACGCCTTTGGTGATCACGAGCTTGAGGATCGCGTCGCCCAACAGGTCACGGCCGACCGACACCGGGATCGGTCCGAGCCCGACGATCTCACAGACCTCGTCGCCCTCGACCCACCCGCGCCGCAACGCCGCGTGATCGATCCGGATGATCCCGAGATATCCGGCCGGCGTTGCCTTCGCCTTGGCCGGCGCCGGCTCAGCGTCGGGCTCGACCGGCGCCTCGTCGGTCGCCGACGTGTCGTTGGCGGCGCGGCGGGCAAGCTCGATGAACGCGTCGAACGCGTACGCCTCGTACGGCTCGCGCCGGCCCTCGGCCCGAGCCGCGTTGAACAGCTCGTCGACGATCGGCCGATGCGCGGCCCGGAACGCGGCACCGGCCTCGACCGGCCCGCGGACAACCACGTTCCAGCCGCCCTCGGCGTCGGTGAACTCCTTCAACGACCTGGCCTTACGGATCCGTGCGTGCGCCGCGTCGCGATCCTTCGCCCGCGCCCGCAAACACTGCTCGCGAACATCAGCCAGCGGCGCATCCTCCGCACCCTCCAACAGGTCGGCTTCGGCTTCCGGCGCGACCTCGGCCGCCGCCGCGATCGCTTCGGCCTTCGCGCCCGACAACTTCCCCGCCCGCAACGCCTGCTCGGTGGCCGGGAGCTGGCGGACCCGCTTCGAGGTCTCCAACTGGTTCCGTGCCGCCGTCACCGACGTGCCCGCGATCGCGGCGAGCTGCTCGGCCGCGCCGCGGTACCCGTCACGCTTCCACCGGCCCGCCTCCTCCACCCGCCGCGCCAACAACAACTTCGTCGATGCCGCGCGCCGCTCGATCGTGTCGAGCGCCGCCCACAGATCCGTCTCTTCACACAACGGCACCGCATCGGGATCGATCCGCCCGACCAACACGCGGAAGAAGTCGTCGATCTCGCGCACATCATCCGCGAACGAGCGGCGAGTCGATGTAGCAGTGACCATGCATCGAACCATACAGAGGGGGTGAGACAGAAACCCCCCGAAAACCTCGACAAACAAAGACGAATTCTAAATATCTCGAAACAATTCCGAGCGAACAGATCGCAACCCGGTGCACGCACCGACGTGCCGCCCGCGCAATTACTCGCGCACGCGCATTCATCCGCGCACACGCGCCGACGTGCCGCCCGCGCACCCACCCGCGCAACCCACCCTCGGTCGCGTCGTTTGTCGTTTCCGCGAACGCGCACCCACTCGCGCAACCGACCCTCGGTCGCGTCGTCTCCGTGATCAACCGGCGATCGAGTCAGAGCTCAGCGGCCCAATCTCGTTGCTCGACGATCTCGCGCACGCGCGCGAGGAACGCGCCCGCGTACGCGCCGTCGAGCGCTCGGTGGTCGAACGTCAGGCAGAGATGACCAATCGGCGCGATACGCAGGCCGTCGCGATCGTCGGCGACCACGCGCTTCGCCACGCCGTCGGTGGAGAGGATGCCGACCTGGGGCGCGTTCAGCACCGGGAACGAGACCCACGTGCCGGCCGCACCCGGATTGGTGACCGTGAACGTGCCTCCGGCGAGATCGTCGGGCCCGAGTTGCTTCGCCCGAGCCCGCGTCGCGACGTCGCGGATCGCGGCCGCCAGCCCGCGCAGCCGCATTCCGTCGGCGCCGCGCACGACGGGTACGACGAGCCCTTGGTACGCGAGGTCGACCGCGATGCCGAGGTTGACACCGGCGGGCACGACCAGCGCCTCCCCGTCGAGGGTCGAGTTGAGAAGCGGAAATTCACGAAGCGCGTCGACGACTGCGCGAGCGACGAACGGCAACGCGGTGAGCCCCGACTGCGATCGCACCTTCTCGATCCGCGTGTAGTCGACCGCGACCGCGACCAGCGCGTGCGGCGCGGCTCGCTTCGACGCAAGCAACGCGGCGGCCGCCCGGCGGCGGACGTTGTTGAACGGAACAATGTCGGAGCGCGCGCCGAGATCCGTCGCCAACACGTCGGCATGGGTGACGCGTCCCGAGCTCCCGGAACCGTTCACAGTTCCCGGGTCGACCGCGCGCTCGGCCGCCGCTCGACGAACTGCCGGCGACAGGAAATCACGAGCGTCGCGCGCCGCGCGGCGACGCCACGGCAACACTTCGTCGCCCGGTCCCGCGGAAGCGTGCGCATTGGTCACCGCGAACGAGGGTACGCCCGTACACTGCGGCGCGAGCGCGAGAGGAAGGCGGCGACATGCGCACAGTCGAGCGCACCGACGGCGACACGTTGGCCGAGGCCGTCGCCGACCTCGAGTTGGCGCTCGTCTCGCGCAGCCTCGACGACCGCGAGATCACGTTGAGCAGGCAGAGTCGCGCCTTCTTCCAGATCTCCGGTGCCGGACACGAAGCGTTGCTCCTCGGCCTCGCCCGCCATCTGCGGCCGGCCTACGACTGGTTCTTCCCCTACTACCGCGACCGAGCGCTCGCACTCGCGCTGGGTGTCACCCCTTACGAGATGCTGCTCCAGGCGGTCGGCGCGGCCGACGATCCCGCCTCCGGCGGCCGCCAAATGCCGTGCCACTGGGGCGCGCGCCACCTCAACATCGTGAGCCAGACGTCGTGTACCGCCAGTCAGTGCCTGCCCGCGGTCGGGTGCGCCGAGGCCGCGCGCTACATCAGCCGGCGCCCGCAGCTCCCGGGCTGTGTCGCGTACGGCGACGAGCTGACCTACGTGTCGCTCGGCGACGGCGCGACCTCCGAAGGCGAGTTCTGGGAGTCGCTCAACACGGCGTGCCGCCTGCATCTCCCGGTGCTCTACGTCGTTGCCGACAACGGCTACGCGATCTCCGTTCGGCTCGCGGACCAGGCGCCGGCGCCGATCTCCGAGATGGTGCGTGGGATCCGAGGGTTGCGGATCGTGAAGATGGACGGCCGCGACTACTTCGAGGTGCGCCGCAAGGGCGCCGATGCGATCGCGCACGTTCGGGCGGGCGCGGGTCCGTGCCTCGTTCATGCGCTCGTGACCCGGCCCTACTCCCACTCACTCTCCGACGACCAACGCAAGTACCGCGGCGCCGAAGAGCTGGCCGACGAAGCGGCGCACGACCCGATCGTCGCGCTCGAGCAGCAGCTCGTCGCACGCGGAGCGATCACCCCCGACCAGATCGAGTCGATGCGCGCCGACGCGACCGAGCAGGTGCGCGCCGCGGCAGAAGCCGCGCTCGCGGCGGCTCGCCCCGAGCTCACCCGAGTGCTCGAGCACGTGCTTGCGCCCGCGACGATCACCACCCTGCCCGCCGACCCCGAACCAGAGGCCGACGCGGCTCCCGTCACGATGGGCGAAGCGATCCGCCTCACACTCCACGAGCAGATGGCGAGCGACGAGCACATCCGCGTGTTCGGCGAAGACGTCGCCGACGCCGACCCGCACCTCATCGAAGAGGTGCCGGGCAAGGGTGGCGTGTTCGGCATCACGTTCGGCCTGCAGCGCGCGTTCGGCGACGCCCGTTGCTTCAACACCCCGCTCGCGGAGGCGAACATCATCGGACGCGCTGTCGGCCAAGCCCTACGCGGGCTGCACCCCTGCGCGGAGATCCAGTTCTTCGACTACGTATGGCCCGCGATGAATCAGCTGAAGTCGGAAGCGGCAACTACTCGCTGGCGCTCGAACGGGGCGTTCACATGCCCGATGGTCGTTCGGATCGCGATCGGTGGATACCTCCAGGGAGGCTCCATCTGGCACAGCCAGTGCGGCGAGTCGATCTTCGCCCACGTCCCCGGCCTGT
>CAZLEC010000514.1:0-3728 GCA_964558245.1 uncultured Burkholderiales bacterium
GACGGCGAACGCGTCGTCGACCACTACGGCGTCGACCCTGCCCTCCTCCTCGTCGACCACACCACCGAACTCCACCACGCCGTCGACGACGCCACCGAAGACGACCACGCCTCCGGCCACCACCCCGCCGTCGACGACGCCGCCCAAGAAACCGGCGAAGACGCCCACGACCTGAGCACGGGCTCGGCCGGCCGCTTCTCGTAGCCTGGCCCGATGACCGACGAGCTGCGCGCCGCCTCTGCGGCAGTGGACACCGCCCGAACCGTCGTCGACGCCGCGGCCCGGGCACTCGCCCGGCAGTCGAGCGAGAACGGCAAGCTCTCGGTCGCGCTGCTGGATCAACACCAGGTCGTGGCCTACGACCTCGCCCACGCGGCCGCCGCGGTCGAGGGGTCACGCGTGATGTGTGGCTACGGCGAACACGGCGAAGTGGAGTCGATGCTGGCGCGCGCGTACGTGGCCGACGCGATGCACGACGTCGCCACCCGCACGATGGGCCGCGCCGTTGCGTGGGGTGTCGATCCGCAGGCACTCGCCGACGTGATGCCGTTCGTCGCCGAGCACCGGGCCCCGGCGTTCCTCGAGCAGCTGGGCGAACAGTGCGTCAAGCACGGCACCGGACCGACCCATCTCTCCGACGATTTCGAGCTCGTCGGCGAGACGTTCCGCCGATTCGCCGACGACAAGATCCGCCCGGCCGCCGAGCACGTGCACCGCACCAACGCCGACGTACCCGAGGACATCATCGCCGGGCTCGCCGAGCTCGGCGGGTTCGGGCTCTCGGTGCCCGAGGAATACGGCGGCTTCGCAACCGGCGGCGAATCCGACTACATGGGCATGGTGGTCGCGACCGAAGAGCTTTCGCGCGGTTCGCTCGGCATCGGCGGCTCGCTCGTGACGCGGCCCGAGATCCTGACGCGCGCGCTCGTGGCCGGCGGCACCGAAGAGCAGAAGCAAACGTGGCTGCCGCGCATCGCGAGCGGCGAGCTGATGGTCGGCATCATGGTGACCGAGCCCGACTACGGCTCCGACGTTGCCGGCGTGAAGGTCACCGCCACGCCGACCGACGGCGGTTGGATCGTGAACGGCGTGAAGACCTGGGCAACGTTCGCAGGTCGCGCCGACGTGCTCATGCTGCTCGCACGCACCGATCCCGACCGATCGGCCGGGCACCGCGGGTTGTCGATCCTGATCGTGGAGAAACCGCGGGCAGCGGGACACGCGTTCGCCTTCGACGACGGACGCGG
This sequence comes from uncultured Burkholderiales bacterium, assembly GCA_964558245.1. Classification (GTDB taxonomy): domain Bacteria; phylum Actinomycetota; class Acidimicrobiia; order IMCC26256; family PALSA-610; genus JBBQER01. Next base: position 1,248 of record CAZLEC010000514.1, read on the forward strand.
CGGCCACATCGAGGGCCGGGCGATCGACACCATCGGCTATCGCGGCATGCACTCCTACGAGGTCGCGTTCGACAACTGGTTCGTGCCCGGCACACACCTCATCGGCGGCGAGGCCGGGCTCGGTCGCGGCTTCTATCTCCAGATGGCCGGCTTCGAGAACGGCCGGCTCCAGACCGCGGCGCGCGCCGTCGGCCTGATGCAAGCCGCGTTCGAAGCCGGCCTCTCGTACGCGCAGGAACGCAAGGTGTTCGGCGCGCCCGTGTTCGACTACCAGCTCTCGAAGGTGAAGCTCGCGCGCATGGCCGCCCTGATCCAGGCCGGCCGGCAGTTCTCCTACGACGTCGCCCGCAAGATGGCGGCCGGCGAGGGCACCCTCGAGGCGTCGATGGTGAAGGCGTACGTGTGCCGGGCCGCCGAGTGGGTCACCCGGGAGGCCATGCAGCTCCACGGAGGAATGGGCTACGCGGAGGAGTTCCCCGTGTCGCGCTTCTTCGTGGACGCACGCGTGCTCTCGATCTTCGAGGGTGCCGACGAGACGCTCTGCCTACGCGTGATCGCCCGCCGCCTCGCCGAACAGGCGTAACTACTCGGCTACGAGCTGCGGCCCTCCATCACGGGTCGGCCGCTCGAGACCATCCGGGCCTCCGCGCTGCGCCTGGCCTTGCCGGGCCCGTTACGTCGTGTACATGAGCGAGCCGGGCGTAGTGAGCAGCTCGCCGGTCTCCAACCACGTCTTGAGGCCGGAGAGGATCATCGGCCAGCCGCCGTAGATCTGGGCGTTGGCGCCTTCGCGCATCTGGTCGTGGGTGAGCGTGAGGCGACACGAATCGCCGACCGGCTCGATGTCCCACGTGACGCGCGTCGAGCCCTCGGCCTTCGCCTCTTCGCTGAAGAAGGCCACCATCGTGTGCACCAGGTGGCGCGGCGGATCGGCTTCGAGCACCTCGCCCTCGCCGAGCACGAAGCCGGCGTTCGGCGCCTCCATCACCAACTGCGAACCGGGCGACCAGTCCGACTTGCAGCTCGCGCCGAAGTTGTACTTGGCCCGGATCTCGGGGTCGGTGATCGCCTCCCACAGCCGTTCGGGCGTGGTCTTGATGTAGATCTCGAACACCTTCTCCATGGGGCTCTCCAGTCGTTGTTTGAGGTCGCTCAGGCCGGCGACCCAAGGCTCGGCGTACTTGCTCACCCACCGGTCGTGGACGAGCCGGATCGGGACCGGGTTGAGGAAGTGGAGCTTCTCCCGGCCCCGCCGCCGGGTGACGACGAGACCCGCTTCCTCGAGTTGCTTGAGGTGCTTCATCACGCCGAAGCGCGTCATCGGGAACCGCTCCTCGAGCGCGCGCAACGTCTGACCGTCCTCGCGGAACAGCTCGTCGAGCAGGCTCCGCCGGGTCGGGTCGGCAAGGGCCTTGAACACTTCGTCCACGCCCCGACAATACGTGACCAATTAGTCACATGTCAAGCGGGTCGCCGCCTCGGCTGCACCGGGAGCCCGGGCGCGACCGGCCCGGCCTCGGGCCCAGACCCGCGCCGCGAGCCCGGGCACGAAGGGCTCGAGCTCCGCACCGATCACCCGGACCGCACTCACGAGCGGCCCCAGCGCAACGCGCGCCGCGTCGTGATCACCGCCGGCGCGCAGGAGCGTCCACGGACGCGTCGCTTCCACGTAGCGATTCGCGACGTCGACCAAACCGACGAGTGCCTCGGTCGCTCCGCGCAGGTCGAAGCCGGCGAGCGCCTGGTCGATCCGCGCCCGCGTCGCGTCGCACTTCTCCGCCAACTCGCAGTCGGGAGAAGTCGCGATCGGCTCCGCGCCGAAGGCCCGCGCCGCGAGGGTCACCGTTCGCTGCACGAGGTTGCCCACACCGTTCGCGAGATCGCGGTCGGCGCTCTCGACCAGTCGGTCCTCCGTGAAGTCGGCCTCGCCGACCAGAGGGATCTCGCGGCACAGCCACCACCGCAACGCATCCGTGCCGTAACGCTCGATGAGCGCGGCGGGGTCCACCGCGTTGCCGAGCGACTTGCCGATCTTGCGGCCGTTCGCAGTGACGTAGTCGTGCACGAAGAGCGTCGACGGCAGCGGCTGCCCGGCCGAGCAGAGGATCGCGGGCCAGATCACGGCGTGGAACCGAACGATGCCCTTGCCGATCACGTGGGCGCGGCTGGCGGAACCGCACCACCAGTCGCGATACCCGTCGTCGGGCCCGCCGTAGCCGAGCGCGCTCACGTAGTTGGTCAGCGCGTCGAACCACACGTAGACGATCTGGTCGGGATCACCGGGAACCGGGATGCCCCAGTGGTGCACCCGCGCGCTCGGGCGCGACACGCTGATGTCGCGCACCGGTCCGGCGAGGAAGCCGAGCACTTCGTTGCGGCGGGCCTCGGGCTCGATGCGGAGGTGATTACTGACGATCAGCTCGGTGAGCCGGTCGCGATATCGCGACAAGCGGAAGAACCAGTTCTCCTCCGCGATCTGCT
>CAZLEC010000515.1:0-3711 GCA_964558245.1 uncultured Burkholderiales bacterium
GAGATGCTCGGCTGGGACCGCGACCGCCGCAAGGCCCGCGTGCACGAGATGCTCCACGATCGACTGCTTGATCCCGAAGTCGTAGGCGACCACGAGCAGGCTCGCGTCGTCGGGACCCACGATGTAGGGACTCGTCGCGGTCACCTCGCCCACGAGATCGCGCCCGTCGGTGCCACCGTCGGCCTGGGCGGCCGCGAGCAGCACGTCACGGTCGGCGACACCGAACGCGCCGGGCATCGCGCCGGCCGAGCGGATGTGCCGCGTCAGGCGCCGCGTGTCGATCCCCGCGATGCCGGCGACGTAGTGGCGTTCGAGATACCCGCGCAGATCCTCGGTCGCGCGCCAGTTGGAGGCGCGGCGCGCGAGGTCACGCACGATCACTCCCCGGCAGTGCGGTGCGCGGGCCTCGTCGTCGTCGACGTTGACGCCGTAGTTGCCGATGTGCGGATACGTGAAGGTGATGATCTGCCCCGCGTAGGAGGGATCGGTGATGATCTCCTGGTAGCCGCTGAGCGCGGTGTTGAACACGACCTCGCCCGTGACCACCCCCGAGTCGGGACGGTGCCCGACGGCGTGCCCCTCGAACGTCGTGCCGTCCGCGAGCACCAACAACGCCGAGTTATCCACAGCCCCTCCCCAGCTCGCGTCGCCGACGACTCCATCTGATGAAGCGGTTGGGGTGCCTATACGGGGCTCGATGACTCCATCTGATGAAGCGATTGGTCATTGGGTGGGGGCTCCGTCACGGACGGTGGGGGTTCCGGCGAGGATCGTATGGCGGACCTTGCCGGTCAGCTTGCAGCCGTGCCAGGGCGAGTTGGTCGCCCGGCTGGCCAGGGTGGCGGCGTCGACGACCCAGCGGGCGGCGGGGTCGATGACGCAGAGGTTCGCGGGGCGGCCGGCGGCGACGGGGCCGCCGTGACCGTGCGCGTCGAGACCGGAGAGACGGGCCGGTCGCCACGACAGCGCACCGAGCGCGGTCGCGAGCGGCACGATGCCCGGCTCGACCAACGTCGTGAGCACGACCGCGAGCGCGGTCTCGACACCGAGCATCCCCGGCGGCGCCTCTTCGAACGGCGCGGCCTTGGTCTCGGGCGCGTGCGGCGCGTGATCGGTCGCGATCGCGTCGATCGTGCCGTCGAGCAGACCGTCGCGCAACGCGTCGACGTCGGACTGCTCGCGCAGCGGCGGGTTCATCTTGAACACCGGGTCGAAGCCGGCGCACGCGGCGTCGGTGAGCACGAGGTGCTGCGGCGTGCACTCGGCGCTGACGCGCAACCCTTCGGCCTTGGCGGCGCGCACCAACTCGACGGTGAGGCCGCTCGAGACGTGGAGCACGTGATAGCGGCCGCCCGTGAGCTTGGCCAGCGCGATGTCGCGAGCGACGATCGAAGACTCCGCGATCGCGGGCCGGCCGGGAATGCCGAGCCGCGCCGACCACGCACCTTCGTGCATGTGGCCGCCACGGACGAGCGCGGGGTCCTCGGCGTGTTGGGAGAGCACCGAACCGGGCAGCGCGGCGAGATATTCGAACGCGCCGCGCATCACGCTCGCGTCGGCCACGCAATCGCCGTCGTCGGTGAACATGCGCACGCCGAGGTCGTAGAGCTCCCCCATCGGCGCGAGCTGCTCGCCCTTGCGGCCCTTCGTGATGCAACCCGCGACGTGCACCGCGCACGCGGCGTTGCGGCCGCGTTCGAGCACGGACCGGACCACGCCCGCGTCGTCGAGCGGCGGTTCGGTGTTCGGCATGCAGACGACGGCGGTGCACCCGCCGAGCGCGGCCGCCCGCGCACCGGTCTCGATCGTCTCGGCGTCCTCGCGGCCGGGATCGCGGAAGTGCACCTGGATGTCGACGAGGCCCGGTGCGACCACACAGCCCTCGGCATCGAGCACGAGCGCGCCGGCCGCGGGCGCGAGGCCGGGCCCGACTTCGGCGACCACGCCGTCGACCACCCGCACGTCGGCAACCCGCTCGCCCGTCTCGTCGACGACGCGACCGCCCGCAAGGAGGAGCTCAGACAACCGGACCTCCCGATCCCACCAGCGACCAGAGCACGGCCATGCGCACCGCGACCCCGTTGGCGACCTGTTCGGTCACGAGCGAGCGGGTGGAATCCGCGACCTCGGCCGCGATCTCGACGCCACGATTCATCGGCCCGGGATGCATCACCAGCGTGTCGGGCTTGAGCCGGGCGGCGCGCTCGGCCGTGAGACCCCAGCGCGACGAGTATTCGCGCAGGGTCGGGAAGCGCACGTCGCCGACGCCGCCAGCGACCCGCTCGAGCTGGATGCGCAGCAGATACACGACGTCGACGTCGGGCAGGACGTCGTCGAGGTCGTAGGAGACCGTGACCGGCCAGCCATCGAGCCTCGAGGGCATGAGCGTGGGCGGACCGACCAGCGTGACGTCGCAACCCAATGCTCGCAGCGCCAGCACGTTGCTCCGCGCGACGCGCGAGTTGGCGATGTCGCCGACGATCGCGACGCGACAACCGTCGAGCGACGGGCCGCGGTGGCGCCGCAGCGTGAACGCGTCGAGGAGCGCCTGGGTGGGGTGCTCGTGGCGGCCGTCGCCGCCGTTGATCACGCTCGCCGAGGTCCACGACGCGACGCGGCACGCGGCCCCGGCCGCCGAGTGCCGCACGACGATCGCGTGCACGCCCATGGCCTCGATCGTCTGCACCGTGTCGAGCAGGCTTTCGCCTTTCTTGACGGAAGATGTCCCGACCGAGAAGGTCATGGTGTCGGCGCCCAGGCGCTTCGCGGCGGTCTCGAACGAAAGGCGCGTGCGCGTGGAGTCCTCGTAGAAGAGCGACACGACGGTCTTGCCGCGCAGCGCGGGAACCTTCGGGATGTCGCGCTGGTTCACCTCGACGAACGACGCGGTGAGGTCGAGCATCGACTCGATCCCGGCACGGAGGTCGGGTTCGCGGCCGGCGCCGCTCCCGGCCGGATCGAGCGCCGCGAGGTCTTCGACCGCCAGCAGGTGCTTCATGCTGCTCCTTCCGGAGGGCCCCAGAGCTCGACGGCATCGTCGCCGGAGTCGACTTCCGACAGGCGCACGCGCACGTCCTCGGCGACGCGGGTCGGGAGGTTCTTGCCGACGAAGTCGGCGCGCATCGGGAGCTCGCGATGACCGCGATCCACCAGGACTGCGAGCTGCACGGCGCGGGGCCGGCCCAGCTCCAGCAACGCGTCGAGCGCGGCGCGCACCGTGCGGCCGGTGAAGAGGACGTCGTCGACCAGCACGACCACCATCCCGCTGATGTCGGGAACCTCGGTGGGACCGAGCGGCGCGACGGGCCGCAAGCCGATGTCGTCGCGGTAGAACGACACGTCGAGCGCACCGAGGGGCACGTCGACGCCCTCGAACGACGCAATCGTGGCGCCGAGGCGCTGCGAGAGCGCGACACCCCGCGTGTACATCCCGACGAGCACGACGTTCGTGGCGCCGTGGTTGCGCTCGACGATCTCGTGCGCGATGCGGGTCACCGCCCGCCGGAGGTCGGCGGCGTCGAACACACTCGTCCGCAGGACGAGGTCGGCGCCGCTACCGGCATCGGACGCGAAACGACCCTCGCCACCCGGGCCAGGGTCGTCGATCTCAGCCGCGTTCTCGCGCGCGTGCATACGTATGCCTCCGTGGGGACCTCACGGGATCCCATTCACGGTCAGAGCGAGGATAGCACCGCGTCGGCGGCGGCGCGC